>CAYPIF010000085.1:0-6660 GCA_964410735.1 uncultured Thermoplasmatales archaeon | reverse complement strand
TTCCAAGGTATTTTGTACTAATTCCTTCATGTACCTGACCTTGTCGATACAAATAGTTATCATCTCACTGATTTTTTCATCCGTGCATTTTTTCTGAACGATTGGCAATAATGTGTGTAAAGGAGTTATTGGTGTTTTAAGGTCATGGCCAAGTTGATGAATAAAAGCGTTCTTTTGTTGTAGTAACTTCTCAATCTTTTCTGTACGCTCTTCAACCTTAGCTTCAAGGTTTCTGTTAAGATCAAGAAGTTGTTCTCTAGCAACATTTAATTCCTCATTTAATGCTTGCATTTCCTCCATCGCTGTTGTCAATTCCTCGTTTTTATCAATGACCTCTTTTTTCACTAGTTCCAAAGCCCTGTTCGTCTCCTGCATGTCTTCCATGATGCTGAGTGTCGCCAGTTCCGTATTTCTCAGTTCTTGTATCTTTGTTTCCTTTTCATTTTGAGCAGAAACAATATCCGTAATATCCCTTGAGACAACAATGAGATTTTTGTGCTTGTTATCCACTTTAACAGGTATAAAAATATTAAAAAGTGATTTGTTATTTCTTTGATCCTGATTTGTTTGAACATTACCAGAGTTCAACGCCATTTGTATATATCTCGTTCGATTGGCATCAAGTTCAGGGGGTAAAAAATGATGCATGTTTTTTCCAATCATTTCATCTTTTGTTATCCCAAAATTTGCTGCCATTGATGTATTCGCATCTAATATATACCCACCTTCTGAAAGTAGCGCGATTGCATCAGGTATAGAATTGAAAAGTTTCTTATACATCTCCTCAGTTGATTTAAATCTTTTCTCAAGGGAGAAATAATCACCAAGTTCCCCTTTTGATTGAGAACTATTTTTATTAATAAAAATAAATGTTAGGAAAACATAACTAAATAAAAAACTAAATGCTGAAAGGTACCCATAGTCATATCCAAATCCTAAACTAGATACAACGCCACCCACAATAAAAAAGAAAAAGTAGATATTGTCAATGTTCCTTGTTTTATAATAATTATAACTGACAACAACCAATACTTCTAATGAGATGCTCTGTCGCAAGATCAAAGGGATTATCTCAAATTTATAAGGGATAAAAGAAAGACCAATAAGCAGCCCGGTCAAAACAAGAAAAGGATAGAATACCTTATCATAATTCCTAATTGTAAAAAATCGTTCATGAGTTGCAAGAAGTATCGCAAAGAGAATGGGCAATGACGTCAATGTAAAGATATTATACCATAGCACAGACACATTTTGAAGATTAAATGGTATAAAACCTAAAAAAAGAGCTAGATATGATATGGATGGCGCAAGCAAGGCAATTGAAAACGTGAGCTTCCTTTTATTATGATCTTTTAGATAAAGGTAAAAAAGATAAATCGCAATTGATACAACATAGATAAAGACAGCTAGCCAATGATGATGAAACTCAAACAAGTTTTTCTTCACTCTCCATTTTTCGTTCGTCTTTTAATTGTTTCACTTGATTTTTCAATTCAATGATTCTTAATTCCCGACCCACAACAGCCCGTTTAAAGCTCTCAAGTTCCTCGATTTTTTGTTGAAGTTCTGAAGTCCTTTCAGAGACAGTTGATTCAAGATCTTCAGTATGTGTTTTAAGACTTGCAACCATCGTGTTAAAGGAACTTGAAAGACTGCCAATTTCATCACTCGTATTAATCCCAGAATGGACTGAGAAATCACCCTTTGCAACCTGTTTTGCATATGAGTCAAGTTGCATGATGGGTTTTGAAATCTTACGGGAATGGAACAGGGCAAGGATAAGAAAGAAAATTGAAAGTAAGCTCATCACCAACAACAAGGATATTTCCAATGTGGCGATGGCAATATATGCCTCAGATTCATCTATCTCGGCAAGGAGCGCCCAACCCATCTCTGAAATATATACATGTGATCCAAGTCGGCTTTCCCCTCTAAAATCCTCAAAAATAGTGACTTCATCATGTTTTGTTTCAATTTCAGATTCAGAAATGGTCTTGTGAAGCATGCAATTTTGATAATTTATCGTTTCAATTTTTTGCTTGAGGATTATATGCTCTAGATTATATGAAAGATTATAGAAACGGGATGGCGATATCATAAAACCTGTTTTGTTTACTAAAAAAACCTCCCCTGTTTCACCTAAACCGGTAAGATCGGCTACTATCTCATATAAGGGATCGACTGAAAATCTTACAAGAATGACACCAATTGATTCATTTTCAACCTTAATTGGTGAAGATATGCCATAAACAGGTTTATTTCCTCCCTCGCAAGGATAATGGATATCAAGAACGAACGTTTGAGTTGTACCTTTAATGAAAAGTTCATCATTTTTCTTATTTTCATGAATGACTGCTTCGTTCGTACTTGTAATGATGTCACCATTTGTATCAATTATATTTAGTACCACAACATCTTCATTTTTCATCTTTTTTTGATATAATATATTATTTGCTTCATTGAGCCTTTGTTCATAGAATGAAGAATTCTTATCTGTCGTTAGCAAACGCTCTATCCTCTCAATATCTGTAAAATCTTCAACGGTCTGTTTTTTTTCAGATAAAAATGTTACAAGATGATTTGCTCTTGATTGGGCAAGAGAAATCAAATCACCATTGATCTCATCCGTTATATTTTCAGTTGCCACAATATTAGTCGTCACTATTGATGCAAATCCAAGGCAAATGATAAACACAACATATATTGCAGCGATTTTTTTCTGTATGCTAAAGGCCATTGGTTGTATGAAAGAATGTCTGAAAATTGAAAAGGCTATAACAATTGCTGTTACTGTAGAAAGTGATGAAGCAAGTGGCATAATCTCAAGATGAAAAATTGGAGCTAAGACCTGTGTTATAATACCCCCAACAAGAGGCACGCCTATTGCAATGATAAAAAACATTGTCTGTTTTTTAATCCCTCGGGAGATTGTCCTTATAAAAAGATTTACTGACACAAAAAAACAAAGAATGGTTAGTATTGCAACAAACCCACTAAGAAGAGGATAAAGTGGACCGTATACCTCGGAATAACCCCAATATAACTTATTCATCGATACTGCTAAAAGATTTGTAGCAAAATCGAGATATATTATTAAAAAACCTGAAAGATAGAGAAAGAATAGAAGGATTTTTCTGAATGCAAATTTATTTTTTGAATATACGAGAACAAAATGAAAGAGAAAAAGCGATGTTAACACAGCTCCAAGCGTCGAAATCCTGTTCCAAAAGAACGCATCTAAAACAGAAGTTGATATGAATTGGAGATAGGTCCCCAAACTCCAGAGAGCTAGTGACAATGAAAATAATCCAAAAAGACGGTTGAGATTACTCTTTGGATTGATATAAAATACGTAAAAACCTACGCTAAGATTTGCAAGTATTGCAGCTAATGGTGGCAACGAATAAAGATTCACTTTTGTTCACCAATATATTGTTTTTTATTTCATTTAATACGATAAATTATCTGCGCTATCATTTTTCGCTTTCCAATGTTCTGATTTTCTCCTTTAGTTCACGCATCCTAAGTTCACGACCAACCGTTACCTTTTTCCAACGTTCAAGCTCATCGATCTTTTCCTTAAGTTCCTCTTCAAATTGTAGTCTTCTAATGACGCTACCAATTTGATCTGCAACTGATCTTGCTAAATTCATGTCGAATTCCTCGAAATCATTACTCTTTGTCCGTGCAAGATTCAACGCACCTATCACATCTCCATCCAATTCAACTGGGATACTAATCGTAGAATTAAAACCAGATATCTCTGCTTTTTTTGGACTTATTACAGAATAATCATCAACAAAAATTATCTCTCCTTCTCTGAATAATTTCATATACATTGGATTCTCAGCAATATTTACCGTTCGAATCATGTTCAAAAACTCATTATTAATGTTCTTGGAACAGACAACCGATGCTTCAGTTCCCTCGCGATTAACGAGATAAACACCACCACCATCGAAGCCTAATTTATCAAGAACAACATCGAGCATCACTTCTAGATATTTAGAAAGATTTTTTGCTTCGATCCCCTCTGATATGATAGTGTTTAAGAGGGAGATTTTATCCATCTGTCTTTTTGCCTCTTCCTCAGCCCTTTTTCTATCTGTTATATCGGTCATAACAGTAAGAAAACTTTTCTCTTTCTGAGTATCGATTATCTCCCCTGAAAACATACTTTCAATAATATGACCATCTTTACATCTCACTTTTAGTTCAATATCTTTTATAAAACCATTTTTTTCTAACTGGTGAGACACCTCGATTTGTTTATCCTCTTCGATGAATAGATCCAACTCCTGCGCGGTCTTCCCTACTATCTCTTCTCGCGAATAACCCAATCTCTTAATAAAAGATTCATTCACCTCAACAAATTCTCTCCCCGGTAGGGAACTTAATGCCATCAAAGCAGGGTTGTTATCAAAGAGTTTATGGAATTTCTCTAATGCAGCATGTTGCTCAGTAAGATCCTTTGAGACACGAAAAATACAATCTAGACCATCCCATTTCCCAAACCAAACCCTTGTTTCAACCGGAAGATACATCCCATCCTTTGCCTGTAATGGCAAGGTACAAATACTTCTCTTTCCAGCAGACATATCAGCAAATATTTGCTCTACCTCACTTCTTTTCTCAGATGGATGAACATCAAGAACATGCTTCGTTTTTAGTTCTTCCTTTGTATACCCAAGTTTTCGACTCACAGCACTATTGGTATAGATTATTTCCCCAAGCTGATTACCAATGAATATAAGATCATCAACGGTTTCAAAAAACGTTCTAAAATTATTTTCACTAGATACAAGAGCATCTTCTATCTTCTTACGTTCTGTGATATCGGAGAAAATCCCCTCGACACCTGCGATGTCCCCATGATCATCATAATGAAAAGCACTACTGGTAATCACGGTTAACAATGAACCGTCTTTTTTCTTAAGTGTAACCTCATAATTGGTGATACTACCACCATTCTTCTTCAACGTATTTAAAAAAACATCCCTTTGTTCAGGTTCAGCATAGAAATCCTTTGAAATGTTCATTCCAATAATAGCATCCATCGAGCCGTATCCAAACAATTTCAATGCAGAAGGACTGATAAGTTCTAGATTGCCCTGAAGATCAGACCTATAATAGACATCTTGCATGTTATCAATGATAGAACGATACTTTCGCTCACTTTTTTGTAACAATTCTTCAGATTTGATACGTTTAAGAGCACCGGAGATAATCTCCCCTATAAGTTTTAAAATCCTTTGATCATCGTCGCTCCATCCTCGTTGATTTCGGACGGAATCAAAACCAATAAAACCCTTTACATCACCATCAGAAACCAATGGCACGATAATAAGAGATTTAATTCCTTGCGATTTGAAATGTTGATATTCAAGATTTGCCTCGGCAGGTAAATCATCAAGATTTGTTAATTGAAAAACATCACCTTTTCGTATCTTATCCGCAAACCATGGCATCCCCTCATTGATGGAAACGTTCTTAAGATTGTCAATCTCAGGAATGATGCCTTCTGCGCACCATTCATGTGTATTGTTCATTATCTGCCCATCATTTTCAAACATGAACATATATGCTCTATCTATACCGGTGAAGTTACCTATCAAGGAAAGGGCGTTATCAATAACATCATCCTTATCATCAGGATTAATATTAACAAATGTCGAAGAAATTTCACTAATAAGATGCTCGAAGTTCAATCGTATTTTCAGATTATCTTCGGCTTTTTTCTGATCAGTGATATCTTCAGCGGAACATACCACATATTCCACATTTCCATTTTCATCAAATTTAGGGTTTTTAAAAATTTTAATAAGTCTTTGTTGCCCAGATACCTGCAGAACCCGTTCCTCAGTTTCTAATGGTTTTTTCTCCGTAAAAACCTTACGATTACCTTCTTTACATACATCTACAACATCCTTGGGGAAAACATCATACATATCTTTAAAGGCCAATTCCTCTTTTTTGAGCCCGTTGAACTCAGCATGTGCTTTGTTAACCTGTCCATAGGTATGATCATCACTCAGAAACCATACCTGTGTTTGAATATTGTCTAGAAGCATCTTTTGGTTCTCTGAGAGACCTTTTAATATTTTTTCATTTTGTTGAAGCTTATCTATTGCTTCGAGCTGGCTGGATTTCAATGAAATGACCTTTACAGCATCGATAAGAATTTGTATTTCATCATCAGTAAATTTCTTTGAATAGGAATACGTATTAACATTTAGATAGCCCCGGGGATTATTAATATCACCAAATGGAACAATGAGTGATGATTTCGTCCCATACTTCTTCATGATGGGACTAAGTATTGGTTTGGCAAAGGCAGGTATATCCTCAACGGAGAAGGAGTAGAATGGTTTTCCAAAGACCCTTTTAAACACATGGAAAGGGACCTTTTCCCCAAGACCTGTATCGGTACCATCCTTTCTCCATTGGATTTCACAAATAAGATATTCTTCCTCGTCATCTAATCTCAAAAAAGTTATGTTCTCCACATCAAGGAAGGGACCAACAGTATCAACAAGAGATTGTATCAATTCGTATTCATTCTGATGGGTTGCCGCTATCTCCCATATTTTTGCACGTATGTTCTCAAAATTATTTTTTTCAACTAGATACAGCTGATATTTCTTTTGATCGGTCATATCT
>CAYPIF010000084.1:0-3604 GCA_964410735.1 uncultured Thermoplasmatales archaeon | reverse complement strand
CATCATAGCAATTGATCCACCAGCATCATCATGGATAACACTTGAAAAAACCTTCACAGGAAATATTTTCCCGTCACGTTTCTTTGCAGAAAGTTCACCAGACCACGATCCTTTTTTCTTGAGTTCATCAACAACATGTAATGCATCATCGGGATTCGACCAGAATGTTGTTACTTTTTTTCCTATCACATCACCGGCAAACCTATATCCCCAAAGTTTCATGAATGATTCATTGACATAGGTTATTGTACCTTCAAAATCGCTCATTGCAATGGGACTAAGAGCTGAATTCATGCCGTAATTCTTGAGATGAATTTCCTTTTCTTTTTCCTTTCTATCAGAGATATCCTCAAATATTGTGACAAAAAACCCTTTTTTAGGACTGTATGCGTATACCTGATACCATGCATTTAAACCTTCGGCGAATTGTTCGAATCGTAGTTCCCCACCATTTAATGCTATATCACCGTACTTGGTAATCCAATCTGCAGATTCCTTTTCTATCCCCGGTATCGTCTCTGTTACCTTTTTTCCTATTAATTGATCTTTTTTCAATCCAGTTTGTTTTTCAAAGGAGTCGTTCACCTCTAAGAATACATAATCAACTGGTTTACCTGTATTATCTGTAACTATCTTATGGTATGCAAAGGCATTAGGCATCTTCTCAAATAAATAACGATATTTCTCCTCGCTTTCTTTTATCCTTTTAAATGAGTTTTTTTGATCTGTTACATCCCTTACAACAGCCTGAATTCCCCGTTTCTTACCATGCTCCTCCAATAACGAGACACGAATTTCTGCCGTGAAAAACGTTCCATTCTTCCGTGTTATTTCAAGTTCGAATGGTTCGACAACCTTTCCTTTGATAATCGATACGAATAATTTCAAAAATTTTGCGATATCTCTTTTACTGTAATGACCGATATCTGAGAATTTCCGTCCAAGCAGTTCATCTCTAGAATAGCCTAAAATAGTTACTGCTGAATCATTACATGACAAGATAATACCTTTTAGGTCTAAAACAAAAACCCCATCAGGGGACAACCCAACAACGGAACAATACAGTTTCTTCCGATCATATGTTGCAAAATCCAGTTCACCTTTATCCTGCTCAAAGAATCCCTTACTCTCTAAAATCATTTCTTTATCAGCATCATCCATAGCATCTGTTTGCTCCGATTCTTCAAGAGGTTGCTGAATGCTACTTCGTAATGAACCAAATTTTTCAGCCTCACGAAGCTGTTTTATGATTTCAGGTTCCTCAGCCATGATTCAAACTTCCCCAATATGTTTTTGTATACTCACATAAAACGTTGACCCTCTCCCAGGCCCATCACTTTCAACCCAGATACGGCCCCCATGTTTACCGACGATTGTTTTACAGATAGAAAGCCCTAGACCACTACTGTTCATCCCTTCACGAGGAATACCTGCTTTGTAGAATTTATCAAAGACCTGTGAAGCCTGCTCTACCGTTAAACCAATACCCGAATCCTTAAAGGATAATATAATCTCGTCATCCTTACATTCACTAAGGATCCGTAAGTTACCATACGTATCATCAGGTGTGTACTTCACGGCATTATTCACTAGATTACTGACAAGATCATAGAACTGATGTTTATCATAGAACACATGACAATTCTCTTCGACATCAAGATCTACCTTAAAATTCGTTTTTTCAAACAAAGTCTGATGCTCATTAATGATCTCTTTGATCTCTTCAGGAAGACAGATGTCTACTGGTTCAATGGTTCGAGAGATATCATCAAGACGAGCGAGCTTTAATGTCTCATCAATGATCTCCTTCATCCTCCGAGTGTTTTGAATGATATGTTTCATCATATCTTTCGATTTTGGATCATCTATCTTATTTTCAATGATCGGAAGAAGTGTGAGGATCGGGGTCATCGGGTTTTTTAGATCATGACCCAGCATATGGATGAAATCATCCTTTTGCTTGACCAATGCATTGATGTTCTCTGTTTTTTCCTCGACCTTTCTTTGCAGTTCCTTGTTTACCGAATTCACCGCTTCATGGGCATCCTTTAGTTCATTATGGGATTTTTTTATCTCACTGATATCGATTGCCATCTCGAACCGTACCTGTCTTCCATCAGGCCATGGTATCAAGCGGTCGATACAACGATACCATTGATCATTTACCGTGTTCTGAAACTCCCAAATATATGATTTACCAGGTTCACGTGTGATAACATTATTCGTACAAAAAGGACAAGGACTGTCTCTGTTCTGAAGGACACGATAACATTTTTCACCGACCCTATCACCCCAATTTCGGGTGGACGGCCCATTCATATAAAGAAGCTCATAGTCTGCTGTATCTGCTACATAGATCGGTTCATCAATTCCATCAAAGATGGATAACAGTTTTTTCTGTTCCAAGTCCAGTCTTTTTTCAGCAGCTTTATTTTCAGTGATATCCTGATGTATCAAGGTCACTTCCTTGATAACACCAAAACGATCTTTTATTGGATAGGCTATCGCGGTCACCCATCGACTTCGCCCTTTTCCTAACGTTTCATCAGCAGCATATTCTACAGGAGGTATAGAGATGATTTCTCCGTTGAATGCTCTTTGGATATACGAGTTGATACCATTTTTTTGAAGTTGTTTATCCTGTAAGATATTGTAATCCCTTAAATCATCTAATGTAATACCCCATAGCTTTTCCCATGCAGGGTTCACCTGAATGGTCTTTCCGTTAGCATCTATGATTTGAATGCTCACAGGGGATTGTTCGATAAGATCTTTGAAACGGGTTTCACTTGAGAATAACTGTTCCTCCGTTTGCCTTTGTTTTGTACTATTCTGAGCAAAGACAAAAAACCCGTCAGATTCATTTGAATCCCCTTGCATGGATACCTTCACCGTGAACCATTGATGCTTTTGACCATATGTCAAAGCAACATCGAACTGTTGTATCGTATTTGTATCAACCAGTGCATCAATGGCTTGTCTTATTCGAGAAGCAAAAGAATCTGGAAGAGAATCTTTTACCGATGTCCCTATAGCCCCCTTGGATAGACCAAAGAAATCAGTGGTGTTATCATCGACAAAATAATCCAATAATATCCCATCTTTATTGAGAAATAGAACAAGACCTCCAACTTGTGTGATAAATGAGCCGATATTTACACCATCGTTGTATTTTCTTTTCTGTAGGATTTCGATGGATAAGTCACCATGACCGGTGGAGGTGGCGATCTCATTGTTTGATCCTTGCTGCATTCCGTCCTGCTGTGGTGAATCAGTAATACCATTTGTTTTTTTACCTTTGTAGATTCTACCTCGGGTTAGTAATCCAAGTCGTTCAGCAGTGCGTAATTCCTTTATAATTTCTGGATCCTCAGTCATAAATTATAGATCACCCAAAATATCGTTGAAAACTGTTTTTTTTATAAATTGCAACCTAACTTTTCCCATCGCAGCGAATATGTAAAACTGATGCAAGATGTACCCTATATTGAAACCAACCACATCCTTTCCTCCAAGTTTGTCTTAAGGAACCCTTTTAGATCATTTCCACTGAGAAAACAAGGTCTAGATTAATAACTATTTTCTTTTATTACAAATTTTGAAG
>CAYPIF010000083.1:0-2736 GCA_964410735.1 uncultured Thermoplasmatales archaeon | reverse complement strand
ATTGGTAGATCTAACCTAGGGAGATTATTTAAAACTCTTCTTAAAATCCGTGGTCCGCCCGTTGATGATCCGATTATCACCAATTTTTCTTTCGTTTTTGAAACTATTTCAGGAACAGAACTCACATATGCCCCTCCATCATGCTTTTTCGCATCACTAGGTTGGTTCTTTTTTCTTACAGTCCCTTTATGGAATGAACGAAGAAGGGTTTCATGTGCAGTCCATATGGTAAATACATCGTCCACAAGATGTTCCTGCTGAATTGTTTCAATGGTTTCAGATAATGATTTCCTCGGATCCTCAATAGCATATGTTGTACCATGGATACTCCTAATATGTCGGATGCCCTCAGCACCATCTGCACCCACACCAGGGAAAAGAATACCGACGATGCTTGTTTCGCCATCCGGCTTTAATGATTGCATCGTGACATCAATGGACGGTTTACTTAGATTCACTTTCTCTGCATCATAGAGTTCGATCTGTTTATTTCGTATCAGTCTGAGATGCTTGTCACTCGGAGCAATATAAACCATTCCATGGTTCATCATCTCTTTATCTTCAGCGAGTTTTACAGGCATTGCGCAGAGAGACGCCAATGCACTTCGTAGGGAGTCATTAATATATTTCGGCATATGCTGAACAATAAGAACGGCAGCATCTAGAGGTGGTAGTGACCTGAATAAATCTCTTAATAACCTTGGTCCACCAGTTGAAGCACCTATCACTATTAAATTAAACGGCATTGAGTCACCATCTCCTTCACGTTTATTAAGAAAAAATGATTACGTAACGATTCATTGCTCAATTGGGAAGATAAGATAGATATTCGTCAACCGCTGCAATAATCTCTAAAGGTTCAAAGGGCTTTGTCAGATAATCAATGATATATTCTTTGAGTGGGTTCATTTTGACATCAGGTGCATCTCTAGCAGTTAGCATCGCGATGATATTACCTTCTATCAAGCTTTGATCAACTATCGCCTGTATCGTATCCCATCCATCCATCACCGGCATCATGATATCCATGAGAATAACACCTTTATATCCATTCTTCAGTAATTCAAGACATTTTTCCCCAGATTCTGCAAGAATGACCTGATATCCTTCTTCCTCAAAAACCATTTGCACGCTTAATCGAATTGCAGGATCATCATCAACAACCATTATTTTCTTTTCCATGGAACATCACTTCCTCAATCGATTAATTTATCAAAGTTTCTATTCTTCTCTTTAAATCCTTAATCTCAAACGGCTTTTCTATGAAATCTTTACCAACGATATTTCCCATGCGTTTACTATAATTATCTGTTTTAGCTGTGAGAAACATGATGGGTATATCTCTCCATTCCTTTTCCCCTCGTAGTTTACGTTGAATCTCCCATCCATCCATACCCGGCATCATCAGATCAAGGATGATAAGATCTGGTTTACCCCCGGTTTTTAAAATCTCAAAGCATTCCTTTCCATTGTTAGCAAGAACGACTTCATAGCCACTCGCTAAACTATTCAGTCCTTCCTTGACAGACATAAGGACTCCTATGTCATCATCAACCGCTAGTATCTTCTTCATGCCTATCCCACCTATATCTTAAGTAAATCCACCGATGGATTTCTACGCAGTCTCAAAACAGTACTTGTTCTTTTAATGTTTCGATTTATATCAAATAACACTGCACAACTACTAAGTAGTCTCACTATGAATTAAAATGGGATTTTGATAGAATTTCATCAATCTTTTTCTTTAATTCCGCTGATTCAAATGGTTTTTCCATATGAAAAACGTTATCGAAAGCGTTTGTCCTTTCAACTAGATGATCCGTTCGTGCGGTGAGAACAATAATAGGGAGTGCATCTAACCGATGATCCTCGCGGATTTTTTGTATGGTCTCCCATCCATCCATCACCGGCATCATGATATCCATGAGAATAATATCAGGCGTTTCATTGTTTTGAAGTTTATCGATACACTCTTTCCCATTCATAGCAGTATCTATCTTATAATCCGCCTCAAGATCCTCCATACTTATTTTAAAGGTAAAAAGGATTGTTTCATCATCGTCAACCATCATCACTTTATTCATAGAAACCATCTTACCATAATAAATGAATCAAACATATCATATTTCATTTTTTCCCATTATTTGATTTTTTTAAAGTGAAATGAAATGCGCTTCCTTTCCCAAGCCCCGGACTCTCAACCCATATACTACCCTGATGTTTCTCAATAATCTTTTTACATATAGAAAGGCCAAGACCGGTGCTAGTAAAATCATGTCTGCTCTCATCAGCCTTGTAGAACTCATCAAAGATATGTTCGATCTGTTCTTTTGTCATACCCATTCCATTGTCCTGAATGACTATCTCTATCATATCATCGTTTGTATCTTCAGCCTTTAAAATGATATTTCCACCATCAGGCGAGTATTTAACAGCATTACTGACAAGATTATTTATCACTTCCTCAAAACGGAGATGATCAGCTTTGATGTTAATATCAGGAGGAATCAGATTATCTAATTGGATATTGTTCACATCATAATTGAAACTTCCACTATGAACAATCCGATTCACAGCTTCGTATAGATTAATATCACTTAGTCGGATTTCAAAGTTTGGTGAATTCATGCGGGCTAGTTCCAAGGTATTTTGTACTAATTCCTTCATGTACCTGACCTTGTCGATACAAATAGTTATCATCTCACTGATTTTTTCATCCGTGCATTTTTTCTGAAC
>CAYPIF010000082.1:0-30374 GCA_964410735.1 uncultured Thermoplasmatales archaeon | reverse complement strand
TCCCTGTTTCTGCAGATGAACCAGTCATCGTTTTTTCAGATGATTTTAATGATAATTCCCTTAATACCACTTTATGGACCGAAGATGTTGTAGGAACAGGTAATTCCTATACTGAAACTAATCAAGAAGCGAATTTTATAACATATGGTCATGGTAGCTGGGATTTGGGGCATTCCATCCTTTGGTCAAAAAATCTTAGCATTGAGAACTGGAAAAGTTTAACAATATCCGGTAAATGGAAATTCACGAACCCATTTACTGCAGAGATGAGATGCCTACTTTATGATGTTGATACAAATTACTATGTTGGTGCAACATATGCAACGTATGATATCTATGTTCCAGATGAACATTTGAGGCTTCACAACGAATTAGGTTCCTATGAGAAATATTTAAGTGAAGTTGTTCCTACGACTTATGTGAATTTTGATATTATTCTAACTCGTGATGAAATTGAATATGTTGAAGATGGAATTATTATTGCTAGTGCGCCTTCTTCAATCCTCTCTGAAGCCGAAAATTTCAAACTTCAGATTGGCGGTTGGGATGCGTCATCATTTTATCAATACATGTTTTTTGATGATATCCAAATAGATGTTACTTTCTTAGAGCCTACTGTTACCGTTGATGATGATTTTGATGAGACAACACCTGGTTGGAATGAAACTTGTTTTAACAGTATTCAGGATGCTATTGATTCAGTTGCTGTGGGCGGTACTGTTTATGTTAACGATGGGTTATATGCTGGTGAGATCATTGTTGATAAAACGGTTTTGATAACTGGCGAAAGCATTGATGGAGTTTGGGTCAATGGAGCATTTTATGTGTATGGTGATTCAACAGTTATTGAAAATATGACAATTTTTAACGCTACGAGCGGCATCCTTGATGATTCATCTAATTCTGTTTTTAAAGACTTGCATCTGTACAATAATAATAACGGAATAGAATTATCATATTCAGCATTAAATACACAAATAATCAATAGTAGCTTTACAGAGAATACTTATGGCATATTTATGTACGAATCCATTCCAAATTCATATATATTCAATAATATAATTGAAAATAATACGTATGGTATTTCCATAGGTGGTTCACAGTATAATACGGTATATCACAACACCATAATAAACAATGACGAGGCTGGTCTTCTCCTTCTTGCATCTAATTACAATCTTATCTATGATAACTACTTTAACAATTCTTTGAACGTTGAGTATGATGGCGGATCATTTAATTCATGGAATATTTCAAAAACCCCTGGGTTAAACATCCTTGGTGGTTACTTTTTAGGGGGCAACTATTGGAGTGACTATACCGGAACCGATTACGATGGTGATGCTATTGGAGATACAGAGTATATAGTGGCCGCAGTAGGTGGCGCATTTGATTATCTTCCACTTATCTCACCTCACTATCTGCTTTATGTTGATGACGATGCAGACCCAAGCTGGTATAATGAAACGCAAGTTCATACCATTCAGGAAGCTGTTGATAATGCATCCACGGGTGCAACAATTTTTGTGTACAATGGTTTCTATCCATCGATTACATATGTGGAAAAAACAGTTAGGATTACTGGTGAGAGCATTGATGGCGTGGTTGTTTCAGATACTATCAATGTATTTAGTGATTTTACAATAATCGAAAATTTAACGATAAACGTTGTGAATGGATCTGGTGATTATGAGGCAGGTATCTTTGATAGCACATCAAATTCAACCTATCGACATCTTCGATTATTGAATAGTACCTATGGTGTCTATCTTGCAGGTTATTTTAGTGGAACAATTATCACTGATTCTACTATCGAGAACAATGATTATGGGATTTATGTTGAAATGAAACCATACAATCTTATCATCAACAGTTTTTTGATCAATAATACTGTTGGTATATATCTCTATGATTCAAATCTTAATACTATCTACAACAATTATTTCGACAATACCAATAATATTGATTCAATGCCGGGAGATATGGTGATAAACAGCTGGAATTTACCGACAATCCTACCTGGCGAGAACATTATAGGCGGATTATCTCTTGGTGGTAACTACTGGAACAATTATACTGGGCGAGATAACAATGCTGATGGCATTGGCAACGAGCCATATCTCATTTATTCAGATACATTTGGACCGCACTTTGACTTATATCCCCTAACCAATGATATTAATTATCCTCCACTCTTAGGGGAACCAGATCCAGCTAATGAAAGTGATAGTAACCTTTTGGAACTAGATTGGTCTATACCCATAAACGATGATGAAGGATGGTTCAGCTGGAACATCTCCTGCAGTAATGGGCAAAGTATAGGATTACCAGAAGATGAAAATGGGACAAAGAACCTTCATCTATCAAATCTTGCATATAGAACTACATATACGATCCAAGTAACTGTTTATGATTGGTATCTCTGGACCAATCAAACATTTACTTTCACCACAGTAAACAAACCTTCAGAAAAAAAGGAAATAACCAATGCCCCACCAGTTGCTCATTCAGGTGGTCCCTATGCAGGATACCCCAGTGAGCAGATCTCTTTCTATGGTGGAAGTAGCTATGATCCTGATGGAGAGATCGTTTCTTACTCATGGTCCTTTGGTGATGGAACAACAGCTCAAGGAGCCTCTGCTAGTCATTCGTATTCAAAACAGGGAACATATACTGTAGCATTATCCGTCACAGATAATGAAGGGGCAACAAGCTCGTCATCGACCCGGGTTGTTATTATACAAGCAAATAACCCACCAGAGCTTCTCAGTAGTGTGAGTACGAGCCCTGGTGAGTTCACTGCGTCTTTGATAATTACGGCATCAGATAAAGACGGAGATGATATCCTCTGTTCTATTTCATGGGGCGATGGCACATCCACATCAATCACATTAACTGATGGCCAAACAACAACCCAAACACATACATATCCAGAGTATGGAAGTTATACCATTAGTTTAAGCGGAAGTGACGGCAACGCGGTCACCTCACGAACCCATACGATCTCCATCATCTCTGAACTCATTGAAAACGAACCGACTGGATCAAAAGGTTTTTCAAATATCGTTACGACCAACGAATCATTCATTGAAAATCAGATCGATGAGCGTTCGCTTATCGGCGGTGTGGTGGATAAAACCTATGTTATTCCCGCTGCAACCATGATCAGTATCATCCTTCTGTTCTTGTTAAACCTCCTTGTTGAGTTCCTCAGTGATTATTCCAGTGAAAAAGCATTGGACCTTCGCGAAAATAAGAAATCAGCATCAGCAAAGAAGAAAACAAAGAGTCTAGCACAACATAAGTTCCTGACAAATAGGGAGATCTTCTCCGTTATTGTTACAACGATACTTCTCGCCTTTGTTCTTAGTTGGACCTGGGTTCCAGAGATAAGCGGTTTCTGGGAATTCTTTTTTGTAACCTTGATTATTGTTGCCTGTATGATCATTCTCCGAGAGTCATTACGCTGTTATCTCTGCCATAAACACAAGCTTGCTTCAGAGTTCTACATCTGGCCATTGGGTGGTATTATGATGATAGTTTCCACATTCATTGGAAACACATTCTCATTAGCAGCAAATCATAACTATGATGATGAAGGTGGAATTAAAAAATGTGGGAAGGTAACCTTTACCGTTTCACTAATCCTCTATCTTATCGTTGTCGCTAGTTTCATTGCTAACATCCTTTTCCCATCCATCATCTTTCAGATGATTGTTATAGCAACCGTGCTGAATCTTTTCATCGATCTCTTCCCCTTTAAACCAATGGATGGATACGAGATATGGCATTGGAATATCTTCATCTGGGCAGCTTTTTATGTGATCGTCATCGTCTCATACGTTGTCGTCTACTTCAATCTCTACCCATAAAACCTTTTTTTCCTACCATTTTCTTTTTTTTCAAAAAACATTTATCACTTTGATTGCTATTCTCCGCGGTAATTTAAAATACGTATCAACATTGATTCAGAGTAGACGGTGAGTGTGATGGATGGAACTGTGAAAAGATCTAAAGACTTTATTTATAAACAACAAAAAGAGCTCTCAGTCCTAGGTGGAATTGGATCACTTCTTGGCTGGGATCAAATGACCTATATGCCTCCAAAAGGGGCAGCAGATCGATCTGAACATAACGCGCTTCTTTCCCTTCTCTCGCATGAACGTGTCGTATCCGATGAATTCTGGAAGCATATTACCACATTGCATGAACCATCAACCTTTGAAACATTATCAGAGGAGGACCAAGCAATAGTGAAACGGCTCTATGAGGATGTTGAGAAATCAAGGAAGATCCCATCAGCCTTTGTTGAAAAGATGGCAAAGAAAACAACCCTTGCATATCAATATTGGGAAGAAGCTCGAAAGAAAAACGATTTCAAAATCTTTTCACCGCATCTAAGTGACATCGTTGAATTGGAAAAAGAATACTGTGGGTATATTGGTCTACCTGGCCCATTGTATGATACATTACTAGATGATTATGAGGAAGGGATGACAACACAACGTCTTTCAGAGGAATTTTCATATCTTAAATCTGCACTTTCAAAACTTGTGGATAAGATCGTATCCACGGATGTCTTTGAGAAACAAAAGGATCCAGACATTAAAGTCAATGAGGACATGCAAAAAACCATCAGTAAAAAAGTTCTTGAGGTAATGGCAATGCCAGATGATTCATTTCGGTTGGATACATCGACCCATCCGTTCACTATCTCACTTGGCTATGATGATGTCCGTATAACCACAAATTATGAACGAAAGAATCCCTTGTTCTCATTTTTTTCAACAGTCCACGAAGCAGGCCATGCGCTCTATGAGCTTGGCATGCCCCAAGGAGTTTACAAGGATACGGTGATCTCAGATTCACCATCCCTAGGGTTGCATGAATCCCAATCAAGGTTCTGGGAGAATATGGTCTCAAGAAGTAGACCATTTTGGGAGTATTTCTATCCGATTTTCAAAGAAACAGCATCAAACTCGTTCAAATCTATAAAATTCGACGAATGGTACAGGATAGTGAACCAAGTACGACCATCGTTGATACGTGTGGAAGCGGATGAGCTCACGTATTGTCTTCATGTCATCCTTCGATTTGAATTGGAATCAGGTCTCATGCAGGATCGTATCGATGTAACTGAACTCCCTGAGCTTTGGAATGAAAAAATGGACAAATTATTAGGGGTAACTCCATCAAATGATGTGGAAGGAGTTCTTCAGGATATGCATTGGAGTGGTGGAAGCATTGGGTATTTCCCAACCTATGCCATTGGTTCAATCTACGCATCGCAATTGTTCCAACAACTTATCACGGAACAACCGCAGACGCTTTCAGAGATACAACAGGGAAATATGAAAAATATTATCGGTTGGTTGCGAACCCATGTTCACAACTATGGTCGATTGATGACCGCAGATGAGATCATACAAAAGACCTGTGGTGTGGGTTTGAACGCAAAAGGTTTTGTTGGGTATCTATCTGATAAATACTCTGAGATCTATGGTTTTTAGATAAATAATAACCTTCAATACTATTGCTTCGGTTCCGCTGTTATAGATGATGCAGCCAACACGGTGTAAACCAATGAGCATGTTTTCTCCAAAGATATCTGCTTACAGTTCGGTTTCTGCGAGACATGAAGGAAGATACAAAGAAAGAGTGGGAAAAAGAACGAATAGGATTAATATGTAGATCCCTTTTTTTTGATATATTCAACTAATATTGGATTTCATAGCTTGATCCGTGTTGTCCTCGTTCCGGTGCGTAATTCCACATGCTATTGCCTAAAACTTGCAGAATAATCGCATCAATAACATATCGGGTGAACCCCATTCTGCCGATGAGCCCTACGCGTCTGAACGCATTTGACCATGTATCTGATAAAACATCCCCGGGTTGTGGATCGCCCCGATAATATCTTTTGGGATTTTCCAAGTGATGGCTCCTGTTTCGTAATTATAGCTGCCGTTTATTCTTACTTGATCTTGTTGGTCTCGTTCGAATTCATATAATCCCACATCAAACTTTTTCCGTTCAGTGACACTAAAGCCAACGAAGAGACCGCAAGAATATTGGGTGCCTTTGTGTTTCCAAAAGACAGCGAATGTTTGTTGGAATTTGAGTTCTGATGGATTATCGATGTTCATTTGTACATAAAGAAAATCTGGTGTCTCCTCTTTTTCATAAAAAAGAATGGAAACAATATCGAGGTATCCAAAGGCATCACCAGATGCATCAGTTATCTGAGAATCTTCTGTAGGATTTGATACCGTCACTCCAGAGAGCGTAATGGGTGAGGTGAGAAGGAGAAGCAGTATCATCATAGGTAATGCTCTCTTCATTTTTTTCCTTCTTTAATATTGGATGGTATAACTTGACCCATACACTCCTTGTTCGCTCGGTGCAAAATCCCGGTAATCTCGGCCAAGGATAAAATAGATGAAGCTCCCAGGAAAACCCGGTACTGCTGCAGCTCTTGTCTCTGTGAGCATGTCACCTTTTTCAGGGTTTCCAATGTTTTCTTTTGGGATCTTCCAGGTGATAATATTTGCCTCTTGATCAATGATACCTGTGCATTCTGGCATTGCTTTCCATTGCCGGTTTGTCGCTCTTTGCGGATCGCCGCTTCTGAAGATATCCGGTCTGTTTTTGTAGGTGTCTAAGCCTGATACATACTCTTTTCCGTTGTAGCTCCAACGGATGGTAAGGACGGCGTTTGCATGTGGGTTAAGTTCTTTTATTTTCAATGATGTGTAGAGATATTCAGGTTCATCATTTTTTTCATAAAACCATGCGGATTCAATGTCAAGATTAGGTAGATCTGTGTCATCAAGGTCATCCTGTATCTCGGGATGAGTTTGATCTCCTGCTGTGGCGATATATGGTAGAGATGATCCTAAGAGAATGATGCAAAAGATGCTGATAAGATATTTTTTCATTGTTTTTTCCTCCTTAATAGATAATGGTATAGTCCCGTCCGTATCCTTCGTTTGGGGCGAAATCAAATCGGTTTTCTCCAGTGAACTTGAAGAGAATATTATGTATCATCGGTCTGTCAAATCCCATTCGTCCTATGAATCCAAATCGTTGGAATGTTAAAGCATACGTATTTGTCAACACGTCTCCTTTTTCAGGGTTTTTTATAAAGCTCTTTGGTATTTTCATAATAATTACGCCTGTTTCATCATTGTATTCGCCTTGAATCTCTAGATAATTCTCCATGAACCAAAAACCGTGACCGTAGCCTGCTGAGAATCCAACAACTTCTGCATTATTGTATCCAACAGCCATCATGGCAGCGCATTCTACACCATTAAGTTCCCAATGGACGGTGAGATGTTGTTTGAAGGGCATAGTACTTATCTCTTCCAATTTCAAATCTATGAATAAAAAATCTGGTTGATCGATTTGTCCATAGAACCAGGCTGATATAATGTCGAGGAATGGTATGATATCATCTTCACTTTCGTCCACAATTTCCGGGTCCTCTTCATATCCAGCAATTGCGAGTGTTGGGGATAGAATTGCAATTAACAGCATCAGAATTATTATTTTCTTTGCATGTTCCTTCATACTTTTTCCTCCCACGTATGAACTTATATATTATATTAATAATTAATATTTAAGTTTTTTCTAATTTAATTGTTACATATATATCATTAATTGGAAAAAATGAGTATTACTCGAATTGCCCCTATTGAAATTATTGAAGGTATTACGCCCCAAATTTCTCAAGTCGTTTTGCGTTTGCAAGGGCGAGAGTCATAAGATCAACCGCTGGGAATCGTGGGCCAAGACCGCCTGTGATACAAGCACGCTCACCAAACTCGGTTACATTGTCCCTTCTGCAACGTTCCGACCAAAGAAGAACTGGTACGGGATGCCAACTATGCATCGCCATCTTTGAAGGCGTGGAATGATCCCCGGTCACAACGATAACATCTGGATGTAAGGCACGTAATCGCGGAATGAATGTATCCACTTCATCTATCACTGATCTTTTCTTGTCAAAATTACCATCCTCGCCGTAACTATCAGTCTTCTTTATATGAAGATAAAAGAAATCATACTCATTCCAATGTTTTTCCAAAGTGGTGAACTCATCATCAATTGTTTCCCCAGTTTCAAGAACATCCATACCGATCACCTTTGCAACACCTCGGTACATAGGATAAGCAGCGATAGCAGCACTCTTCAACCCATACACCTCAGCCATATGAGGCCATGCTGGCCTCTGTGAGAATCCTCGCAAGAGAACCATGTTCGCAGGATGATGATCCTTAAGGATCTCATGGGCTTGACTGATGAATTGATTAACGATATCTATTGTTTGTTCAGCTTCAGGTTTCTTTGCCTTAGGTGCAAGAGGTTTTACGCCAAGCTCCTGAGGGTCAGTGTCATGGATTGCTCCTGAAAGATTTTCCCCTCTGAACACAATGAGAAAACGATGTTCCTTGACGGTACGAACAAAAACCTCGACAGCAGGAATATGGACCTTCTCCTGAAGTAATTCGCAAAGCTGTTGGTTGAGCTCTGTTGAAATCCTCCCAGCTCGCCGATCAGTGACATTATCCTCATTATCAATAGAACAGAAATTTCCTCGTGCAGCCACATCACCATGTTGAAGATCAAAATTGATACCATTTGCTGAAAGCACACCACGGCCCACCTGGTACTGAACAGGGTCATAACCAAAAACGCCAAGATGTCCTGGTCCGCTACCAGGGGTTATACCAGATCGTACGGGTATCTGAAGCCCACAGATACCTTCGGATGCTAATGCATCAAGATTAGGGGTATGCGCTGCCTCTAGCTCCGTCTTATTATCCTCTTCTCGGGGAAGTCCTCCGATCCCATCCATTACGAGAAAGACAATCTTTGTTTTTGATTCTTTAATCAAAGGTTTTAGTAGATTAAAATCCATATATCCTCACACGACCATACACTTTTTATCCATTATATAGACGTTTTTCAACATACAACATTCTGCTAATAAACATTATGATAATACTTGTTTTCATGTCGATAAGGGATATATACAGGAACCGATATGATAGAACACTCGGAGGCAAAAAAATGGTTTTCAAAGAAGTACAATGCCCCTCATGTGGAGAGATCATACCCATCTCGGGTATTCCAGGAGAAGTTAAGAAGATCACCTGCCCACGATGTAAAACCATTGGAAAGGTCACGTTCTCTGGTGATGTTCTTTCAAAAAATGCTGCGATAACCGTAGAAAATCTCAGGAAGAAATATGATGATCTGGTTGCTGTAAATGATATCTCTTTTTCAGTCAAAAAAGGAGAAGTATTCGCATTTCTCGGACCAAATGGCGCGGGAAAGACCACGACTGTTGAAATGATCGAATCCATCCGTCAGCCAACATCGGGGAGTATCACCCTTCTAGGCCACGATATTAAAACCTCCTTTGATAAAGTAAAGGAACACATTGGTATCCTCCCACAAGAATTTCATTCATTTGAAAGACTGACGGTCTATGAAACCCTTGAGTATTTTTCGTTTCTTTTTAAGAAAAAAGCGGATATCAATGAGATAATGGATGCCATGGACCTTCAGACACATAGAAAAAAATTATACAAACAACTCTCAGGGGGCTTGAAACAACGGGTTGGGGTGGCGATATCCCTTGTAAATGACCCTGATATCATTTTTCTAGATGAACCGACAACTGGTCTTGATCCGAAGGCTCGTCGTGAGGTCTGGGATGTGATTAAAACATTGAAAACAAAGGGGAAAACCGTGTTTCTCACCACTCATTATATGGAGGAAGCTGAGTTTCTTGCTGACCATATCGCAATTATACACAAAGGAAAGATTATAGCGGAGGGAACCCTGGATGACCTTATTCAGAACTATGGTCATGGCAGTATCCTTCATATCTACCAGTGTAGCAACAACGGTATCGTTGACATCCTTGAAGAAAAGGGTTATACTATTCTTTCCAAACAGAATGGAAACATATCAATCTCGATTGATTTCACGGATAAGATCCTTGATATTCTCTCCATCCTTCGTCATGAGGCGGTCGAATATCAAAGCATCGATATCCATCGACCAAATCTGGAGGAAATCTTTCTTCATCTCACTGGTGCGAAGTTACAGGGGGAGAACGCATGAACGTTCGTTTCATCATCCATGATTTTAAAGCAAATCTAAAGCAATGGTCTAGAAGTAAAGGAACGGTGTTCTGGACGATTCTTTTCCCCGTTCTCCTTATCCTTATCTTTGGTTCAATGTTCTCAGGTTCCGATGATACAAGTTATACACTTTGCATTCAAAACCTTGATGATTCATCCCATTCACAGAGCTTTCTTGATACCCTTCACAATGTCTCATTACTTGATATAACAGAGGTTAGTGCAACTGAGAATCTAACAACGTACATGCAAGATAATGATATCAGTACCGCTTTGGAAATACCAAAGGGTTTTGGTTCAACCATTGATCAATCATTCGTAAATCATGATCTCACCGCGGCGATGACGTTCTATTTTGATTCATCCCAGCAAACAACAACCTCAATTGTTCAAACGATCCTTTCTAATATCCTCCAGGAGTATAATCTGGCGGTGACCGGAGGGCGTACTGTTATCACACTCACTGATGAAGCAACGGTGAGCGATGAATTTGATTTCATAGATTTTTTCATCCCAGGAATGATAGGATTTACCATTATGAGTAGTTGCATCTATGGAAGTATCGAACGGAATACAAAATACCGAAAAGACGGTATTCTTCGAAAAATGCTGACCATGCCAGTGAGCCGAACCGAATGGATCCTTGCAAAGATGCTTTTCATGCTCTTCCTCTCATTTCTTTCAATGAGCGTGATACTTGCCTTTGGTTACTTTTTTTGGGGATTAAACATTCATCTCACCATCTTTGCATTCATCATCATAATATCCACTAGTTTCATGTTCTCAGGGATGGGGATGATCGTCGGTCGCTTTGTCAAAGATGAGGAAACCGCGGATATGGCTGGTGGGGCCATCACGTTTCCTATGATGTTTCTTGCTGGGACCTTTTTTCCTCTTGAACAAATGCCAGCTTATCTCCAAAATATTGCCCAGTTACTTCCCTTATACTATGTAAACGAGGCATTAAGGAACACAATGATCTTCAACAATCTTGATAAAACACTCTATTTCAGTGGGGTCGTCATTGTTTTTGCCTGTATCTTTTTCTTCGTGGGTGCCTTTGTTACAAAATGGGGCGAGGATTAAAGATATTTTTCAGGCAATGTGAAATGGGTGTTCTTGAAAAATGAGAGATCCATATGGGCCCAATCATTGAAATCAGTTGGCCCAAGCGTTCCATCAGAGAATGTGATGATCTTATATGTATACCAATAGTTCATACAGCTTCGATAGGGAAGATACAGGAACCATTGTTTTGAAAACAGCATCGTAGCAACAGTGTTATCATTTCCACCATGGTCATCAACTGTGAGACCAAGGGTGTGGCCAAGTTCATGGACCGAGCCGCCGACAATGAAACGATCCCGTTCAAAGAACGGTAGTCTATCAACGATCATATCCGCCGATACACAAAACCCATCAAGACTGTCCCAACCAACAAAGGCAAAACCTGGACCTGGACCTTCATCACAGATGAGCCCATAGTGAAAGATACCTTTGCGTGGGTTGTTCAAATCATTATGGAGAAAATAATCCCAATAATAATCTCGAAGATTCGCATATGAAAAACCAAATGAGTATGGTATGATTTCTCCGCCACCAAGCTCACCAGTATCTACATGAAGGGTGATGTTATGTGCTGCAAAAGAATCAATAATCTCAGCTAGTAAGGTTTCAGATGGCTTATTTGATTTATCTGGATTGGTCTGGCTTTCCATCCAATCCATCTCCCAGAAAACATCTTTTTTGAATGGATTTGCACCCCATTCATATGCATAGCATTCTTGGATGTTTGTGAGACCATCTTGATCCGGGTCAAGGTTTTTATGGTCCTCTTTTTGTAAGGGGTCATAGCCATAGATCTCCTCCCAAAAATCTGGTACGCCATCTGAATCAGAATCTGGTTCCTCAAAGGTGATATACGGTTCAAAGTCAACATCCATCTCTGGCAAATTCGTATTGATTTCCCCTGTGGCGCCTGCTGGACTTTTTTGTGTTGTGAGCCAAGGAGCCCATATGATCCGTGATTCCTCTTCATATATCCTTTCTCGTCGTGGTTGTTCAAAAGATGAAGGTCCAAAAGATGAACCCCAGTAATTATCTTGAACAAGGCATGTTGAGTTTATGGCATAGAGTCCCATAAGTGTACCAAATAGATTAGAATCATGTATTTCGATGTCACTGTTCTCTATCCGTATGCTGAACCGTAAATTAGTGATGAACATGCAATTGCGTACCTGGACTTCGGTGGTATGTTCAGCGATATACATACCGAAATGAGTGTTGAACTGAAATGTTGAATTATCAACAATGATATCTTTGCAAGCATCTGTTTTCACTCCGAATCCATTGTGATAAATATGTGAGTTATTTAATGATATATCTTCGCAATGCTCAAGGAACAGACCGCCCTGGTTATCATTGTTGTTAAACAATGCGCATCTTTCGAGATGGGCAGAGCTTGTATCATGGAGAAAAACACCTATCCCATTGATGGTTGCATTACAATTGAATAGAGTGATGTTGTTTGACAAAAATCCGTTTACACCTATCCCATTGTGAGTAAAATAACACTGTTCAACAAGAATATCCTTGGATTCATTTAGATAGATGCCTTCTCCATTCTGATAAAAGAGGCAATCTGAAATATGGATGCTGTCAGTTGAGTAAACATTGATGCCTGTTTTTGTCCTTTTAAACACACAATTTGAAATATCAATGAATTTTTCAGTAATATAGATGCCAGCGTCATGCTGTTGGCCACCCGAGTCACAGATGGTAATATTGTTAATCTGTGAGTACGGGGCGGTAACGGTTATGATCTGTCCCATCCCATTTCCATCGATGATTACCTCTCTAGGGTTTTCCCCGTCTAAACTGAGTTCTTTGTCGAGTATAGGGTGCTCATGATAGATTCCTTTGAAAATATAGATATGATCTCCTTTTTGTGCATTTTCTATTGCTTCAATGATGGTGCTAAAGGGATGCTGAATGGTTCCATCCCATGGCCCGTTTATATTGTCGTCATCCACATAGAGTGTAGATTGTAGTCCCGGTTGGATTCCTATGGCTAGAATAGATGGAACTATTGTTAGAGAGCCCATTAGGAGAAAAAGAATTAATAATGAGGATACTGATGAGGCTGTGTAAAATTGTCCCTTTGTCATCTAAACATTTATCTATCTTCAATTATAAAGATATTTTGCATAAAAGAAATTGAACCATCTGAGGGTTTCTACATTTCTCCAGAAAGACTTCGTGTGCTAATCAACGTCTTTGTGTCAGAAACACCTTTTAACGCCCTGATTTTTTTAATGACTGCATTTCCTATGTCATCGATGCTTTCACATTGGATCTTTACAAGAATATCATATTCTCCAAAAAGGGGATGTACTTCGACAATTTCATCGATTTTTTTGTCCAATGCTTCAAAGACCTCTTTCTCATAAAGTGGGCTTATTGTCAATAATGCAAATCCAGTGGCCATGGTATCAAGCAATCCATTCGCATATTATAAGGGTTTCCAATGTTTAGACAGCAAAGAATGAAAAATATGGGTGGGATGTTTTTTCTAATAATGTCAATGTTTGGGATTTACCAAACAAATATGATAAATTTATAATTGATATTCAAAAAGACTTTTATATAGCGTGTTGAAATAACCATGCGGAATAATAAGGTGTTGTGACAATGATGAAAACAACAAGAAAAATAATGATATCTGCAGCCATACTAACTCTTTTACTCGGAGTAATAACATCAGTCAGCGCTGAAACAACTGAAATTGTTACTGATGGGGAAGATGATGTTATTATTATATCTGAAGATATGTTTAGTGGTGAAACAGAGGACGACATTACCTTTGAAAGAACATCAGAAAAACCAAATATTGATATTACAAAATTAACTTATATTGGGGACGAAGATAGCACTCAGGTTACCCTAAAGCTTGAGGTAAACAGCAGAGGTGTAATTGAAGATCGAAATGATTTGGAGGATATTGATCCAAATGCAACAACTTTTACAGGCACCGTAATCACCTATTCACTTAGTCTTGAGACTTCGGAAGACGTCTATGAAATTGAATATATTGCGGGCAACTGTACAGTGAATTATGAACCAGTTACAGCAACCAAAGTCGATAATGAATTATCAGTGACATTTGATCTTGAATCCTCTGATGAGACCTTTGTCAGTTTGAGTGGAACAACGATGCAATTTGACTTAAACTCTTTGACTGATATTAAATATTATATGGATGTCGCCCCGGATTCAGAACTTTTTGAGGCGATTCTAAATGGACCGACAAGTGCTGAAACAGGTGAGGAAATTGAATTTACTGGTGATTATGAAGATACGTTTGGTTTAACGGCAAGTCCCTACACGTATACCTGGAATTTTGATGATGGAACAACAAGTACTCAGCAGAATCCAACACATACTTATCAAAACCCTGGTGATTATTACGTTAAATTGACTGTTGAGGATTCAACGGGGTTATCAAGTGAGGATTCGATAAAGATCACTGTGACAGCAGGTTCTTCAACAAATGGTGATACTACTAATGGAGATAGCACGAATGATTCTGATGGCGGCTCTGGGTTATTGATGTTTATCGCAGTCATTGCTGTAATTGTGATCATTGGTGTTGTTGCCTTGATCTTTGTCATTCGACGATAGATATACTCACACCAACTTTTCTTTTTCTTCTTTTTTAGTTATCTTTTTAACCAGTTGTTTTATTGATGGGGCTAGTGAATGGTTATGACTGAGGAAATTAAACCCTATACATATGATAAGAAATCTGCT
Source organism: uncultured Thermoplasmatales archaeon (assembly GCA_964410735.1). GTDB lineage: Archaea > Thermoplasmatota > E2 > DHVEG-1 > DHVEG-1 > EX4572-165. The sequence continues at coordinate 15,408 of CAYPIF010000082.1, read as the reverse complement.
TGGGATATATTTACTGATGATCAGGTTCAACATGCCTACATGTTCTGTGAGGGCTATAAAGAGTTTTTATCTGAAGTGAAAACAGAACGTGAGGCTGTTCATTTCATAAAACGATATGTTGAGAAGAAAGGGAAAAAGATCTTTTTGAACAAACATGGTAGTGCAGCAGTTGTCGTTAAAGGTTCGAAGCCATTATCAGAAGGGATCGTTCTCGTCATTTCCCATGTTGATTCTCCCCGTTTGGACCTGAAACAGGTTCCTTTGTTTGAGGATAAGGATAGTAATCTGGCGTTATTTGAGACCCATTATTATGGGGGTATTAAGAAATTCCATTGGGTGACAATACCTCTGGCCCTTCATGGTGTTGTTGCAAAAAAGGATGGTACAACTGTAACATTTCGACTTGGTGAGGATCTCAATGACCCTGTTTTTGCTGTTGCTGATCTTTTACCGCACCTCTCACATGATATCCAAGATACAAAAAAGATGTCTGAAGCTATCAAAGGTGAAAGCCTGGATATAGTAGTGGGAAATAAACCATTAAAGGATTCTGAAAAAGATAAACTTAAGAACACCATCCTTGCGAAACTCTATGAGGAATATGGTCTTGTTGAAGAGGATTTTATCTCTGCTGATATTGAAGCGGTCCCTGCCTATCTTCCACGAGATATTGGGTTTGATAAATCAATGATTGGTGCATATGGTCAGGATGATCGGGCCTGTGTGTATGCAAGTCTCAATGCCATTAGTGATATAGAGAATCCTGAGTATACTGCCATTGCTCTGTTTGCAGATAAGGAGGAGATCGGCAGTGAAGGAAGTACATCGGCGCAAGTGTTCACGTTTCTTAGATCCATTTTGAAACAGACGGACCCAGATGTTGATGTTGATACGGTCATGCTTCATTCAAGAGTTATTTCAGCGGATGTCGATGCTGCAGTTACTCCTAATTATGTGGAGGCGTTTGAAACAAAGAACGCTTCAACATTGGGCAGAGGTGTTGCCATGGTGAAGTTCACTGGTCATGGTGGAAAATATAGTGCCAATGATGCACCAGCTGAGTATGTGGCTTCTATTCGTAGGATCCTTTCAAATAATAATATCCCTTGGCAGACCGGTGAACTTGGAAGAGTGGATAATGGTGGTGGAGGTACCGTTGCAAAGTATTTCTCCAGACTTGGTATGACCGTTATTGATATGGGTCCACCAGTGCTCAGTATGCATGCACCCTTTGAGGTTACAAGCAAGTTGGATATCTATGCCGCATATCTAGCATATAAGGCATTTTTTAAGGCAAATCATTTCTAGTACCATTATCCTGCTTTAATGGTACTTTTCATATTTTGTTTCGATTCTTTAATCAGTACTAGTTTAACCAATCGATTTAAAATAAAGGTTTTATAAGGTGGTATTTTATTCGAAATGATGTGTTCAAAGGGATTGTTGGGTTGTAAAGATAATGTCTGTTGATTGTTGTAATTGGATCACACACCAAGGAGAAAACGTACTCACATTGGATTTTTCAGGTATCTCTGATGAGGGGCATATTGAGAAGATACTTGGAAAGATACGGTATAGTGATAGTCCTGGGTCGGAAGAAGGATGTTATGAGGTCGAATATTCGGATGAAAGTGTGATACAGGTTGTTAGATTTTTGATACCCGTGGGGGATAAAAAAATACCGGCATTTGTTCTTGCAGATGTCACTACGGAAAAGAAATTCGATGAGATCCTTCAAAAAAAGGATGAGGAGATCAAACGGTTGCTTCAACAAAAGGATGATTTTATCCTTCAGATAGGTCATGATCTTAAGACGCCATTAACACCATTGTTGAGTGTCCTTCCCTTTATTCGACAAAAGATCACGGATCCTACCACACAGGAACTGCTTGATGGTGCGATTACGAATGCGGAACTTATGAGAAAGCAGATTGAAAACATCTTGAAATATGCGAAGATAAAAGCGTTTGGGACCTCATATTCCATAAAACCTGTTCCCTTGTATTCCATTGTCAGTCAGACAATCGAGCGATTTAAGCAGGATCTAGGGTCAAAGCGGATTCATGTTCATAATGAGGTTGATGATTCGTTACTTGTGCGAGCGGATCCTGATCGTATTAGAGAGGTTTTCGCTCAATTTTTATCTAACTCGATCAAATTTACAAAGAATAAAGGTGATATCACAATTTTTGCTGAACGGACAGGTGAAATGATTACGATTTCATTTCAGGATACAGGGGTTGGTTTGACCAAATATCAGGTCGATCATATCTTTGATGAGTTCTACAAAGCAGATGACAGCCGTCATGATATCGGTTCAAGTGGGCTTGGTCTAACAATGTGTAAAACGATCATTACAAAACATGGTGGGGATCTCTGGGTATTCAGTCAGGGTGATGGGAAAGGTGTGACATTCTATTTTACGTTAAAGGATGGCACAGAGCCACTGGTGGAGAATCATGCCATTGCTTAACATTTAAATAATCATGATTTCATTTGATATACTGAAATGTAGTGTTTCAGTGTTGTTGGTATTTTGAGGAGAGAGTAAAAGTATGGTATCGCAAAAGAAGTTATTGGTCGTGGATGATAATCCCTTTATCCTTTCGATGATTCGACCTATTTTTGAAGAGGCTGGTTTTGAGGTGTTCGCAGCGAGTTCTGGGCTTGATTGTCTTGATTTTCTAAAACGAGAACAGTTCGAGGGTGTGATACTCATGGATCTTATGATGCCTCAGATGGATGGTTGGGAGACAATAGAGCAGATCGTTCAACAAGGTTTGAATAAGAACGTTGTTATCTCTGTTCTTTCTGCAAAGGATGTTCCAGATGAGAAACCTGAGACAATGAAGTATATCGCTGATTATTTCACCAAACCGTATGATAATAAGGAAATCGTGAAGAGAGTGAATAGTTACTTTGTCTATGATTGATCGTCAATTGATTTTAGATTGAATGAAAATATTATTATACTGTGTAACCGTATTATGAATCGATGGATGGGATCAGATCATGCGGTCAAATTGAAAATATTTTACATTTTATAACTGGTTTGATAAAAAAATTAATTGTTTTACCAATTTTAATAGAATAGTGGTCGGTGAATGGAAGAGATGGATATTGTTGAAGAGTTACGGCAAGAGGAAAAAAATAGGGACCTTCATTCAAAGAAAACCAATGTGACAAACGATAATACATCATCTCATGAAGTGTTCAATAAAGAAGCCGATCGTTCAGATAAAGGAGTTAAAAATCAGGTGCCCTCCCCGAATTTGGGTGGTTCTCGGCCATGCGATATTGAAGAGAAATTCTCTCAATTGTTCGAGGCTATCCAGGATGCAATTTATCTAGCTGATTCTACTGGGCATTTCATTGAAAGTAATGAAGTCGGATACAAAAGACTGGGATATTCTAAGGAAGAATTTTTAGCATTAACAATAGCTGATATCGATGATAGTGAATACCAAGAATATGGAAAAAATCTCCTAGAGTCATTGAAACATAAGGAATGCGTTCGATTTGAGACCGTACATGTCTCAAAAAATGGAGTGAAATACCCTGTTGAGGTGAACGCCCGTAGTTTTCACAGTGAATCCGGGATGGTTCTTCTTGCCGTTGCCAGGGATATATCTGATCGAAAAAGAACTGAAAAAATACTCCAAGAAAGTGAATTACGATTCCGATCTTATTTTGAGAATAATGCATTAGGTACTCTGATCATGACTAATCCTGATGAACCATGTATGGTCAATCAGACCTTTGCTGATTTCGTTGGTTATTCCAAGGATGAACTTGAATCGGTATCAACGTTGGACATGATGCAGAAGATAACGCATCCTGATGATTTTAAAGGAGAAATGCAAGAGTACAATAAGGTCAAAGACCGCAGTATCTCGGGATATCGCATCGAAAAAAGATTCATTCGTAAAACAGGAGAGATAAGCTATGCCGATGTCACAACAAAAGCTGTTTTTGATAAGCAGGGTAACCTTGCCTTAGCATTTGTCACTGTGTTGGACATCAATGAGAAAAAAAAGGTTAAGGATGCTTTGGAGAAAAGCGAGATCATGTATCGCCTTCTTTTTGAGAGTTCACGGGATGCATTGATGACACTTGATACACAAAATTTGTATTTCACTTCTGCGAACCGTGCGACGTTAGATATGTTCAAAGCAACAGATGAGAAAATGTTCTGTACCGCACGTCCAAATGATGTGTCTCCAGAATTGCAACCAGATGGTCAAAGATCTGATGAAAAAGCTACGTATTACATAGAAACTGCGTTACGGGATGGTTCCGTATTTTTTGAATGGACCCATAAACGGTTCAATGGTGAATTATTCCCTGCAACGGTTTTACTTACAAGAACTGAACTGGATGATGGTGGTATTTTCCTTCAGGCCACAGTGAGGGATATAACCCAACAAAAGAATATCGAGAGAAAATTGCAGGAGAATGAAGAGAAGATAAACAATATGATCTCTAATATTCCCGGGGTGTCCTACCGTTGTTCGAGTGATGAACAAAGGACAATTGAGTATATCAGTACCGAGATCAAAAATATTAGTGGATATCCAACATCTGATTTCATTGGAAATAACGTCCGAAGTTATGCGAGTATCATCCATCCTTCCGATAAGAACTATGTTGAGGCGGAGATACAAAAAAGTATCAAACATCGCCACCCTTACAATATTGAATATCGTATCGTTGATAAGGATAACCAGATAAAATGGGTCCATGAGAAAGGACGTGCTCTGTATGATCCAGAGGGGACCATCACTTGTTTTGATGGTTTTATCATCGATATTACCCAGCGGATAAAAACGAAGGAAAGCCTGGAGAAAGCCCATAAGATCATCAATAGAAGTCCTGCCGTGGCGTTTCTTTGGAAGAATCAGGAAGGGTGGCCAGTTGAGTTTGTAACGGGTAATGTGGACAAGCTCTTTGGTTATTCTGCAAATGAGTTTGTCTCTGGTCAAGTATCATTTTCACATGTCGTGCATCCTGATGATCTAACACGAGTGGGACAGGAAGTTGAAGCATATAGTTCAGATACAACAAAAAATGAGTTTTCTCAGCAATATAGGATCATCCATAAGGATGGTTCGATCCGATGGATAGAGGATAAGACGATAATTCAAAAAAATGAGGCGGGTGAGATCACTCATTACCAGGGCATCATCTATGATATCACTGATCAAAAGGAATATGAGGATGAAATATTAAAGAAGAATGAAAAACTCAATCATACAAGGGATCGTTTGGAACGATTGACAAAGGATATGGAATATACTCTAAGCGAACTTGATCAGATATTTAATAATCGGTCGACTGCTATGATAGTATTTAATGAGCAAACCCGTATCCTCCGCGTCAATGAATCTTTTCTGAATATTTTTGACGTTGATAGAAATCGTTCCTTGGGAAAAACATGTTCCGAAGTATTCAATTTTCAGTTATGTGGTGGACATTGTTCCCAGAGTAACTGTCCATTAAAAAGGGTTTTGGAGACAAGGAGAAATTACGTATTTGAGGAAGAGGTTGTTTGTCATAATAAAGATAAATTGTTCTTTACTGTTTCTGCAGCACCATATTTATCGGTGGATGGTGATATCCGTGGTGTCATCCTTTCTTTCAACGACATCACTCAAATCAGAGAGGATGAAGAGCAGATGCTTAAGATGAATGAGGAGCTTATCAAGTCCCAAGAGGAAACTGAGGATTATGTTGCACAGTTGGAAGAAAAGACGGCTATGCTGGAATTAGCAAACGATAAACTCCAACGATCAGAGGACCGTATTTTAAAACAAAATGAGAATCTTAAGAAACTTGATGAATTGAAATCCACTTTTCTTAATGTTACCTCTCATGAGCTGAGGACACCGATGTCCTCTATCAAAGGATATGTGCAGATGATGCTCAACTCTGTTCTAGGGAGGGTTACGGAAGAGCAAACAAAAGCATTACAGGTCATCCTTCGGAATACAAATCGTTTGGATAATCTCATTCAGGATATCCTTGATATCTCTCGTCTTGAGTCTGGTACAATGAAGTTTGTACAAGAACAAACTGAGCTTTCAAAGATGTTACGTGATATCTGGGAAACCATGTCCTCTGTTTGTAAGGATAAGAATATCACGTTGCAGATAGATGTTGATGAATCATTGCCGATGATTGTTATTGACAAGGATCGGGTCACTCAGGTTATTATCAATCTTCTTAATAATGCGATTAAGTTCTCACCACAGAATTCTACGATCATTTTACGGAGCTATAGAAAGGATGAAACTGTGGTCTTTGAGGTTCATGATCAAGGTCGTGGAGTCCCTAAGGATAAACAAACACGGATCTTTGAGACGTTCTATCAGGTTGATAGCGGGATGGACCGTAAATTTGGTGGGGCGGGTCTTGGTCTAGCGATTTCACGGGGTATTGTCCTTGCGCATGGTGGGAACATCTGGGTGGAAAGTAGTGGTGTGACCGATGAGGGAAGTATCTTTTGTTTTACACTCCCCATAAAAGAGGTACAAAATATTGAAAAGCGTTTCCAGCAGATAGATATGTTTAGGTTGGAAGGCAATGAAGAAAAGGATGAGGGGGTAACAGTAGAACAGTAGCATACCACAAATCATTTAAAATATCGTTTAATTTGAATTATGGTTGGAAATCTACAAAGTAAGGATGGAATGGTAAACATGGCTCAAAAAGTAATGGTAGTTGATGATGAATCAGATCTTCGCGAAATGATCAATCTTATGATGCAAAAAGAAGGATACGAGACACATACCGCTGAGAACGGGATCGATTTTTTGGATCATATCGATGAGTTCAACCCTGATGTGGTGACTCTTGATGTGATGATGCCCGGTATCACAACAAAGGAGATTCTTGATAGACTAAAGGAGAAGCAATGTAAGCCTAAGATTATTTTATTGACGGTGGTTCGTTTCTCTGAAGAGGAGAAAAACAAGATACTTGAGATGGGTAATGTGGTTGATTATGTCACAAAACCATTTGAGTTCACAGAATTGGTCGATACAGTAAAGAAACATGCAACCTCAACGTAAAACCTTTATTTTTGTAGATGCCTAAATGTTCGTTAGATGGAAAATTAATGATGGGGAAATCGAGTGCAAAAAAATGAACATATCCTTGGTGTAAACTATTGGAAACGATTGCAGAAAGAAAAAAACGAAATTATCAGTAATCTTCATGGCGTGATCATTCTCATCCATAATTCCGCTGAATTCTCTCAGATCATCGATTTCCTGAACCAAGTGAAACCCGGGATCCAACAACGGCTTCTGTATATTTCCCTTGTAAATAGTTGGTTGAACATTAAGACGAATCTCGATCAACATCCGATTGATAAAAAAGATTTATTTGTTGTTGATTGCGTATCACTTTTTTTAGGGGAGGTAGAGGATACTGAACAGTGTTCTTTTCGAAAACCTCCGCATGATCTTAAGTCATTGAAGCAGTTGCTTCTTGAAAATGTTCAAAGGGTTAACCCGAACGTTCTGGTGGTCGATTCCCTGTCGCAGTTCATTAATTTTTCAATGCCTACCGAGGAGGAATTAAAGGATTTTTATTTCTTTCTTAGAGATATTCAAGAAAAGATCTCTGGTTTGTCCGATGATGCCGTTATCTTATTGTACGATGACATGTTCGGGAGTCTACGGTCCCTTCCTAGTATGAATGTTGATTTGATCTTAAAATATGAGGTTATCCGTGAACATGTATTGTGGAAAGATTGAACTGCAACAGATAGGTGATGTATGCTATGATCGATGAAGAGTATCCTATTCAGTATTGGAGAAGTATTCAAAAAGAGATTAATGAGACATTAGGAGGCCTTACGGGTCTTGCGTTGGTCCTTCATAATTCCGCTCAGTTCCCAGATATTGTATCCTTTCTAAATAAGGTTCATAAGCACTCTTCTTCGACCGTTCTGTATTTTTCTTTCACAACAAGTTTTGATCAAATCAAACGAACCCTTGATCAGGTTCCTTTGCATGAAAAAGAGCTTCATGTTGTCGATATGGTGTCAGGTTTTCTTTTGGAGATCCAGGATAATATTGATTGTGTCTTTCGGAGGCCACCACAGACAGTTGAGGAGATGAAAACGTTGATACTGAAGAATATAGCAAGGATTAAACCTGATATCATTTTGATCGATTCATTGTTACAGTTCTTTAATCTATCGAAGCCTTCTGAACAGGATATCCCGAAGATGTATCGGTTCCTTGGTTCCTTGAAGGAGGTGTTCATGGGCTCAGAGATAAAAACGATCCTCTTGATGTATGATGAGAAAGAGGGTCATATGCGGAAACTTCCATTGATCTTTACCGATCTTATACTGAAAATGGACATTTTACCTCCGGTTAACGGAAGAAAAGAAACGGCTCTGAGAACGAGATCATACGGTATTTTTTAACACCACATAATGGAAACATTTAAATATATGTTTTAACATGTCCTTTAAAAGCATATCGCAATCTATAAAATGGTGAAAGGGGAGCTTTTTAAATGATTCAGGCGAAAACCAATAAAAATAAACAAAACATCGAGGAGGTTACTCGGTGTCCAGAGTGTGGCAGCACACATCTGACAAGGGATTATTCTCGTGGTGAATTAGTCTGTGAGGAATGCGGTCTTGTCATTGATGAGGACTTTATCGATCACGGACCTGAATGGAGAGCATTTGATAGCGATCAACGGGAAAAACGTGCACGTGTCGGTGCCCCAATGACCTATACCATTCATGATAAAGGATTATCAACCATGATCGGCTGGAAGAACCGTGATTCCTATGGGAAATCCATTCCGACCCGTAACCGGGCACAACTGTATCGTTTACGTAAATGGCAAAGACGCATCAGGATATCCGATGCGACCGAACGGAACCTTGCATTCGCGCTTTCAGAACTTGATCGGATGGCCTCAGGAATGGGGCTACCAAGAAATGTTCGTGAGACCGCTGCGATGATCTATCGTAAAGCAGTCTTAAAGAATCTTATCCGTGGAAGAAGTATCGAAGGTGTCTCAGCGGCAGCATTGTATGCAGCATGCAGGCAGTGTAATGTTCCACGAACGCTTGACGAGATAGCAAATGCATCCCGAGTTTCTCGAAAGGAGATAGGAAGGACCTATCGGTTCATCGCTCGAGAATTAGGATTAAAGCTTATGCCAACATCACCGCAGGATTATATCTCACGGTTCTGTAGTGAATTAAAGTTGAGTGGAGATGTTCAAGCAAAAGCAATTGAGATCCTTAAGGATGCAGCGGATAAGGAACTGACCAGTGGTCGAGGACCAACAGGCGTTGCAGCTGCATCGATTTATATCGCATCAATTCTTTGTGGTGAACGGAGGACGCAGCGTGAGGTAGCTGATGTCGCTGGTGTGACAGAGGTAACGATCCGAAACCGGTACAAGGAACTTGCTGAACGATTGGATATCGATATCATCCTCTAATTCTCTTTTTTTATGACACGTTGGTATATTGAGAAGAAGAAAGAGCATTACTATCGTCAGGCCAAGAAAGAGGGGTATCGGGCCAGATCATCGTATAAATTGAAGCAGATCCAAAAACGATTCCAGATCTTCCAGGAGGGTGATGTTGTAGTTGATCTTGGAGCGGCTCCTGGCGGTTGGAGTCAGATAGCTAAGGAGTATGTTGGTGATTTGGGTTTTGTCGTTGGTATCGATTTGCAGGCGATAGCGCCTCTTGATGATGTCGTGTTTATCAAAGGGGATATCAATGATCCATTGTCACTTGCCTCTATAAAAGAGAGTATTGATGATGGAGAGGTGGATGTTGTTCTTTCTGACATGGCCCCTAACATTTCGGGAAATTATTCGACGGATCATGCTCGCAGTATTTTTCTTGCGGAACAATCATTGAACGTGGTCGGTGCTCTTTTGAGGAGAAAGGGGAATTTTGTCTGTAAGGTTTTCATGGGGGACCTGTTGGACGATTTTGTTCATTCTGTTCAAAAAAAGTTTACAATTGTTAACCGATTCGCCCCACCTGCTTCCAGAAAAACGAGTAGTGAAATATATATTATTGGAAAATATTATAAAAAATAGTGTTTATTAGCCCATCCGGAAAATACTTTGTAACATAAAAGTCACTTAAACATAAATTGTTAAAATTTATTTTTTTGTTTTACTATGTCATTTTTCTACTTTTTTCAGCGAAAACTTATAATGTATGTAGATTCATTATTAGACTGCAATTTTATCGCATGGGCCGAGGCGGTCGCAGATAGAGGAATTCCGATGAACAAGGATAACAATGTGCTCACTCTCGAACGGTTCTTTGAAACGACCAAGGAAGACCTGGAGAAAAAAATTATATCAACGGTGAAAGACCCTGAGATTGTATCAATCCTTCAATCAGGTAAACGACTTCGCCCGCTTGTCCAACAACTTTCTTTTAAAGTATGCACCGGTGGACGGGAAACACCTTATCAATATCATCGATCAATTGAAGGATCTGTAGCAATTGAACTAGCGCATACCGCGTCACTCGTTCATGATGATATCATCGACGGTGATAAGACCAGACGAGGAAGACCTTCATTTCATGTGAAACGTGGCGTTCCTAAAGCACTTCTTATTGGACATCGTATGCTCTCCACAGGGTTCAACATTGCACTGGGTCATGGTGAGAAGATCGCAAAGCTCTATGTTGATACCTGGGATGAGGTATTGAATGGTGAACTTGAAGAAGTTGATTATAATGCAACGGAGGCCGATGGGAACAATGGGTTTGGCATCTCATCAAAATCCCGGATTTTCAAAGAATATTACAAGATCATTAACATGAAGACCGCTTCACTCTTCGCATCCGCGTGTAAAGCTGGTGCTATTGAGGCAGAGGCATCCGGTGCTATCCTTGACATCTTATCTGATTATGGCCGGGAGATCGGACTTGCCTATCAACTTTCTGATGACCTTGTTGATCTTGATAGGGGCGAGATGATTGATAGTGTCATCATACCTTTATTGACAAGACTGGAGAATAAAACCGTAGATTCCAACTCCTTGAAAGTAAAATCAATCCAAAAGAAACTGATGAAAAATTCTGATAAAATAAAAGAACTCTATGTCGAGGAGATCCGAAGACATTTGAAACGTGCAGAAACCCTCAGCAATTCAGATGTGATCCCCCCATCAGAATATAAAGTACTCCTTCAGAAGGCACCATCATATATCATAAACCGGATGTTAAAAGAGATCAATATGATTATATGATCATAAGGTCTTTGAATTGTTTTTCCTCTGATTCTTTTTATAGATAAGTATCATCATTCCAACTATTAAGAGGAGAATGATGATAAAGATACCCATAAGAACATTTTGGAGAAGCACTGATTTTATCATCTCAGCAAAGTAGGCGACAAGAAGACATCCTGTAATAGCACCAATACTGATACCAATGAATGTATTCCAGGGTTTCATCCCAATGAGCCTTCCAAGGATCGTTCCAACAAGACCCCCAGAACCTTGGAAAGGCACCATGACAAAAAGGATGATGCCAATGAAACGAAGTGGTTTTATCCAGCCGTATTTCCCAGAGGATGCTTTTCCAATTTGTTCCACCTTTGTCATGAATTTTCCTATGAGTGGTATCTTTTTTGCGAGTTCATAGTTCCAAACCAAGAACAATGCAACAATGATATCGACAAATGCAATCGATAATGCAAGAAAGAACGGATGGATACCAAAGGCAATACCTGTCGGAATGACACTCTCCTTACCAAGCGGCGGGAAAAAATAAGCAGATATCAATGACCAGTAAATACCACGCAACTCTGTAGATAGGAATAAACCTGCTGTACCGACAACCCCAAACCCAATGATAAATGGGACAATGAATTTGCCAAAAGAAAGTAAGAACAATCGTTTTTTCATCGTAATATCCTCCGTTTATCTCAGACTAGCAAGAAGACAGGCATGATCTTTCTCATATGGTGATAGAACAAGGGATTGATATACATGATAGTTCTGTTCCAGTATCTGTTTTTTGACCAGTTCATAGGCTTTATCTGGTTGTAAACCAACATCGATACTTCGTGCTTTTATCATAATGATTCCTTGTCCACTCTCATGCAAAAAAAGCTTCATGTTACGTGTGAATATCTCTGCTTGATTCCTCTGAGAGATATCCTGATACACCATGTCGACCTTTGGTACCAATGTATGATATATTTCTGGGTGATTCGCATCAGCAAAAATTGGAATAATGTTTTCTCTTTGTTTCGCAAGTTTCACAAGCTCTTTCGCTGCAATCGGTGAATGTTCAACGGCATAAATCATGCCCTCCGTAAGTATATCTGAGAAATGACTCACCGTGGTCCCTGATGCTGCACCAAGGTATAACATCCGAGATTTTTGAGAAAGCTCGATTTGTTTTAATCCTTTCAACAAAGCAGAGGCCATCTTACTACGGAAAGGATTCCACGATCTATATTCCAAGCCATTAATGATCCGCAATTGTTCACCATATACACTGATGTTCTTACAGGATGCTGGGTTGACCGTGAAAAATCTTCCTTTATCTGTATACACACCAGGGATACTCGATGGTTTCATATGGCAAGGCGTATGGGCACTGATGGTTAAAGATTTTGTCGAAATGTTAAATTAGGTCGAATTGATACAACCGACGGGGAAGTATATGGCCAAACAATCACCATTACATGATGTTCATAAAGAATTAGGCGCAATGTTCACTGAATTCGCTGGTTTTGAAATGCCACTTCAGTTCAGTTCAATAAAAGATGAACACCTTGCTGTTCGAAAATCTGTGGGTCTTTTTGATGTATCACATATGAGCAATGTTTGGATAACGGGACCAGATGCGGAAGAACTTCTATCATTGACGACGCTAGAGGATGCGCATCGTATCGGTGATCAAAAAAGTCAATACACTGCATTTTTAAGAGAAGATGGAACCATCATTGATGATACTATTTTCATGCACCTTGGAGATAAATTCATGGTCATTCCAAATGCAGGGATGGATACGATCGTTACCGAGTGGTTGAACAAACAGGCAAAGAAACATGATCTTAATACAAGCGCAAAGAATGTTTCTAGTGAATATGTCATCCTAGCGGTTCAAGGGCCAAAATCTCGAGATACCTTACAAAAACTTACCGATACTGATCTTACATCCATAGGTTTCTTTGGATGTACCCATGCGACCGTTGCCGATATTGAATGCATCATCTCACATACAGGTTATACAGGTGAACTTGGATTTGAGCTTCAGATAAGCCCCGTTGAAAAAGCTGAACAGGTCTTCCGAAAGATAATGGATGCGGGAAAAGAATTTAATATAAAACCAATTGGTCTCGGTGCAAGGGATACGTTACGGCTTGAGAAATGTTTTCTCTTAGCCGGCAACGAATTTGCTGGCGGTCGAACGCCACTTGAAGCATTATTATCCTGGGCCATCTACTGGGATCATGATTTCATTGGAAAAGACGCAATTTTGAAACAAAAAGAAAAAGGAACCTATCAACGTCTTACAAGTTTGGAATGCATCAGTAAAGGTATCCCTCGTCATGAATGTGAGGTCAAAAAAGGTGATGAAGTTGTTGGTGTTGTCTCTAGTGGAACCTTATCTCCGTGTCTGAACAAAGGTATTGCAATGGCATATATTGACCCAAAATTTAGAGAGGTCGACTTGGTTCTAGACATTTATGTACGTGGAAAACCTGTGAAGGCAAAGGTCATTAAATCACCATTTGTTAAACAGGATTGGTTGCAAAAAAATCAAAAAGAATAATTGGAAAAGATAGATTCTTTTCCTCTATCTCTTTTCCATTATTTCGGTCTTTTAGGATGTATTTTAACTGTTCAATCCTTTCGCTAGATTTGAAAGTTGAGCAGCAAGATCCGTTAAACTCTGAGAGCTTGTTGTGACCTGTTGCATGGATGCTGAGATCTCTTGCATCGCCGCAGATGCCTCCTGGCTACTCGAAGCGTTTTGTTGAGCAACTGATGCAACTTCATGAGCTGCATCGCTGAGTATCTGAATAATGGGGGGTAATTCATCAAATGATTTTACCGCTTCATCAACCCCGACACTTCCGTCCTCTACTTGTTTTGAATTTTCATTCATGCTTTTGACCGAGTTTTCTATCTCTCCTTGTATCCCTTTGATGAGATTACTTATTTGTTGTGTTGCCTGTCCGCTTTCTTCAGCAAGTTTTCGTACTTCATCAGCGACAACGGCGAATCCTCGCCCAGCGTCTCCAGCTCGTGCTGCCTCAATAGCCGCGTTCAATGCGAGAAGATTGGTTTGTTCACTGATTTGATTAATGGTGTTCACAATATTTCCTATCTCTTTGCTTTTTTCACCAAGAGCACTGATCCGATCCGCTCCTTGCTGTGTTGTGACTCGTATCTCACCCATTTTCTGGTTTACCTGATCAGCAGATTCCTTTCCTCTGCCCGCAGCTTCACTTGCTTTCTTTGATTCCTCAATAACTCTATTTGTTTGATTTGATGTGGTGTTTGCCCCCTCTGCAATTTGTTGTATCGTTGAAGAAGTTTCTTCAATTGATGCATTGACCTCTTCCGCGGATGATGAAAATTCTCCTGCTGAAGCTGACAGTCGGCTGGCCATATCCTCAAGTTGTTTTCCCAGCTTCCAATCACGAGTGATGTCCTCAATTAATTCAAAACCTCCGATGACCTCTCCGTGATTATTTAAAATTGCGTTACAACCGGCTCGTATGTGTATCTCCGTTCCATTTTTTGTGTAAGCCTCTGTCTTCCCAATAACTTCTGATTTAGTTGCAAAACAGTTCTTTAGAGTACATTGGTTGGTATTACATAATGGTGTTTTGGAGATTTGATCGCAACTCATCTTTCCAACGACTTCATCCCATGTGTATCCAAGTGCTTTCAATGCGGCGTTGTTGATATATCGAACCGTCAGATCCTTATCAGCAATAAAAAATGGATCAACGATACGGTCTAGTACAAGTTTGCTTTGATTGACCAAACCTTGAATATCATCGCCAGCATTTACATTTCTTTTAAATAATCCTTCAAGAACCATTTTTTCTCCTCTTTGTCTGTGTTTTTTTTACCTTACTTTTTACTTTTCTTTCACTACCTGTTTTTTCGGGTAACGGTTTCGTTTCAGTGGTATCTGTTTGTTTTTCCGTTTCGTTGTCCGATCCACCTTCGCTATTTTCATCTTTTATTTCATCGAAATGTTGTATTGCAGATTGTTGCACTTGTAGTATCTTTTCGTAATCGGTTGATGCCATGACCTTGGTGAGATCAAGCAGTGTGAGCAGTCGTTTTTCATCAAGGACTCCAACACCTTCGATGTAGTTGTTATCGATGCCGCTTGTGATCATATCTGGTGCATCT
>CAYPIF010000081.1:0-34069 GCA_964410735.1 uncultured Thermoplasmatales archaeon | reverse complement strand
GAAATAAACATGATTTGTATAAATTGTAACAATAAGATCAAAGCAATGCATAAGCTTACTGTTTTCACAAAAAACTTCTTCGAATGATTTTTACTAGTTATACTTCCCTTGCCCCTAATCGATTCATTTCCCTTTCTTATCGTCTCTATCGGTTTTCTTCCCATTTTAATTCACATCCCATCCGCGAGTGATATTATTTTTCATCCCAATTAATTTTTTATACGGAAAAGCAAACGATATCTTTCCTTTTATACCTTTTTTGTAGGTACATATGCCGATAGATATGCAGGTAATAATGCAAAGTAACAAAGAAAAATATAATTCTTTTATTGTCGCTCGATCTTTTTAATGATTTGTGAAGAATATGTCCCCCAAGTTCCAAATGGTATTGAAAGTTCGAACTGCACATCTACAGATCCCACAGATCCATCGCTAGGAGCCGTTCTATTATCAAGAAGCGCAATCGCATATTGTTGTCCAACACCAACATACGTTCTATTTACATCTATATCATCAGTTACACTAGCATCTTCTAATATGCTAAGATTCCCTGAGATCCCAATAGTATCTGGACCATTTACTTGATCAAGGTCTTCATCAAAATAGATGGTCAATGTATAATCTGAGTTAGTGATGAAATCAATTGTAAAAAGATCAGATTGAGCATTCATACCAGGGGCACCAGTTATCTCAACAAGAGATGGCGCACGAATGGCAGAATAATAATTTATACCATATTCTGTCCTAGTATACATCATATTTGCTAAACTATCTGCAATTGAACAATTCACATTCCATGAATAGAGATCATCAAAAGTATCTTCAGTGATTGTCCATGTTTCGTTGCTTGTTGCACATCGCGTTTGATTACCAGGGATAAAACTAAAATTGATTATCCTCGTTGTCTCATTAAAGATTGTTTCTGAGCAATTGAGTAGTTGTAATGTTGCTTCATCATCTGGCCACACCATCTGAAAAGAAGCATCCCCGGAAATGTTTTGGTATTGCAGGAACATATTGAAGTTTCCACCATTTGTTCCATTATACTCTGTTGTTTCATCCCCCTGATCATACCAACAGGTTAAATTTATGAAATCGATGTCTCCCCATCCGTTTCTATCCGTTGCATTAATTACGAAAACATATTCTCTATTTACTCGAATATTTCCTGTTTGACTGTTTAATTTATTCCCCGTGCTATTTACTAAGCTTAAGGAGTTAATTGTTGGTTGATACTGATGCATAGTGAATGCATATGTCTCGTTTGTCCAATGCGTTCCATCGGTGACATTGACACTCCAATAATATGGTTGGTCATATGTTGTTACCCATGTTGTGTTCGTAACTTGATATGTTCCATCTTCTACACCTGTTCCCGATCCGTTTGTAATGGTAAAAGTCTCCCAGACCCCTGATTGGTTTGTTCTCCAGGTGATGTTGAGGCGTTCCGTGTTTGGATCGGTAACGGTTATTTGGAAATAGCTTGGAATAGTTGGTACAAGTTCATCTCCATCTGATGGGAATGGATCACTAACCACTGGTGCTGCGCTTTCTTCATCCCCAAATGTTATGAATATGCTTTGGTTCTGAACAGTATTGTATGATGTTTGTATCCAGGACTCATTCCGAGCAACATTTGAGATTCGGATTTCATCGATTGTTCCATCAAATAACCGAGAAGTATCATAAGGACTTCGACCAAAATTTAATGGATAAGTTGAATTCTCGATAATCGTATTCGATAGAGTTGTTGACGCTTTTTCGCTTCCATTAATGTATGCTTTTAACGCTGATCCGTTAAAGGTCCCAACCACATAATACCATTTTCCAGTTGTCATTTCAGAGTTAGTTAAAGCCTCTTCCCATTGATCACTGTTATTTTTCCCTATGGTAAACGATAGATTACCATTGTCCCCTGTTCGCAATACATATCCGTGAGATTCACCATCGTGCCAATCATCCTTTCCTACAATTGTTGACCCCCAACTGGTCAAAGCCCATGAATCTGATTTAATCCATGCTGATACTGTGATCCCATATTCCATGTTCAATGAAGAACTGTTTGATATATTAACGAAATCGTTCTCACCATCAAAATCAAAGCTTCCATTAATCTTACCTGGTATCTGATCATCTGCATCCATATTTGCTGTTGTTCCGTCATTTGAATTTACTGTACTGTCCTTGATATCATTGATACCATCATCGATATCTGTCTCATTCAAATGATGAATCAACTGATAATTACTATCCCATACATCTCTAGGATTCTCTTGACTGGTACAGCCACTGTTATTATAATACATCCACAGTGCTGTATCGGCTGCTGATGAAAGATGCGTGACATTAACCCAGGAGGTAAGGTTGCCATTGTTGTATGATTCGATCTCATGATTTAGTTTTGTAGTGTTGTCTTCATATAATATGAAGACGATATCTGATCCATCCCTCTCAGCTTTTTGCTGTAGATCAGTATCTGATATGTTTACAAGTATTGGAAAATTTGTTAATGATTCTGGAACTTGAGTATGATTGATTGTTATCTTCTTTCTATACCCCCAGTTGTTGTTCCACCAGTTCGTTGCATCATTATATGCATAGACGACATCTTCACCAAAACTGAATTCTAATACATGTTTTCCAAGGCTTTGTACCTGTGATGTCTCATAGAGAACAGATGAAGAAGTAAAATTCTCGATAACGACACAGTTATCTTCCCATATGATTGGTAAACTTTCATCCTCTGATTGAATGTCAATGAATCGTAGGTCACAGTTTGAGCATACGTCGATATCCCAAGTGGTGTCTTCAACTGCTCGGATAATCAAAGTTGAGGTTCCTTCAACTTTGAATGATACCTGCCATGTTCCACCAACCTTTGGGTAACTTTGCACATTGAGAATCGATATATGTGGTGTAATGGTCTCTGCCTGGGATGAGAACAAGGGAAGATGAAGATATGTTTGAAAGAGTACTGTAATTAAAAGAACCGTAATAGTTATGCATATGATTTTTTTGAACCAGCTCTTATGTACCATGTCTGCATCAATCTCAAAGGAGTTGAATGGATCGATGAGAAATTCCTGCTGTTTTGATAAGCAGTTGAACAGTTCTCGATTTTTACCTGTTAAATTCAATTATTTTTAACAGTATTGAAGTATGTTCTTGTGCTTATTCAACCCATCCTCTACAATGGATTCATCACATGTTCGATATTTAAACATTACGAGATGCGCTAAAAAAAAAATTGTTTATTCTTCTTTGAATGTGACGATCTCAGCACGTTCCCCCTGATAGTTACCATTTTTGACGGTGACATAGACAGGGATCTCTTCCTCATTTTTTGTGAGAAACGAGGTGCTGTACGATGTATTTTCAACACCCTTTAATCGGTTAAGGTAATGTTGCTCGATACCGGGAAGCCCTGTGGGACCAACGAAATCCACAAGATGTTTTCCAACAACATCCTTTTCCGTATAACCAATCATTTTCACAAATGCGTCATTTGCTTTGCGTATCCTTCCTCTTTGAAGGATTGCAGTACCAACTTCAACGGTATCAATGAGTTTATCTTTCTCTATAATTCCAGGTCCTTCAGTTGGTTTTTCAATATCTTCAAGTTGTGTTTTGAGCTCTTGGATCTGTTTTGTTGATATATCGAGTTGTTGATGTATCGCTTTATCAAATTGTTTGTTGAGGAATTCCTCTTGCTCCAGGATGTATTGCCGTCGTTTTTCTATCTCAACCTCAAGTTGCTCAAGTTTCTCCCGCCATGAGAAGAATTCATCGATCTTCTTTTTGAATTCTTTCTTCTCAAGTATCATATCTGTTTCAAGCTGGGTTAATTTGTCTTTTCCCTCTGTTATTTGCTGGAGCATCTCTTGGAATTCTTTTCGTTTGTTTGTTATACCAACAGTGTCTCTAAGGAATCGTAATCGTTCATTGAAAAAAGATTTGATCTCATTTCTTTTTACTTCAGCGGCTGAAAGTTTTGTCTCCAGTCTTTTGTTAAGATGTTCGAGTTCACTGTTTTGTTTTTCAAGTTTTTTTAACTCTGATTGAAGATTTTTAATGAGGTCTCCAGAGGCCGTACCCTGACTTGCTTTCTTGATTTTGATGTTTTTAAAAGGGAGTTTAGACGTTGTTTGCTGTTTCTCTTTTTTTTGTTTTTGTGTTTCTGTTACTTCACCAGTAGGTGGTTCAGCTGGTATTGTTTTTGGTTTTTTGAAGAGTTTTCTCTTTGATTTTTCTGTATCGTCAATGTTATCTTGTTTAGGTAGTTGTATCTCTTGGTGCTTAGGTAATTTGAACAGTTTCTTAGATTTTTTTTCTGGTTTTTCTTTTCGCTCGGTATCAGGTTTTTGTAACGTTGATTTTTCAGGTTGCTCTGCAGATTTTTCATCCTTTTTTTCTTCTTTGTTTTTGTTCGTAGGCGGTGATCTCTTGATTTTAATCATTCGTTTTTTCTCTGATTTATCTTCCGTTTCCATTGTTTTATGACTGCCATCTACAGGTTGTTGCTGAGGTTTTTTTGATTTTATTGAAATCTTTATCTTCCTTATTCCTTTGTTCGAAGGATCTGATTGTTTCTTTGGTTCATCTTTCGCGATAGGATTTGATGCTTCTTTTTTATCTGAAGGGTCTGTTTTCGCTGATACTTGTTCCAAAACAGGTGTTCCTACTAGATTAAGACTACTCACCTTCCCAAGATCATTTTTTATTGGAAAGCTTGTCCAGGATATCAAGACATCTTTTCCTTTCACTGTCTGCATTGGAAGTTCAATGTTAGTGACTGGTTTGTCATCCTTTGCATCGACAAAAAAATCCATCCACCGTTCGGAAACAGATGAATGCTTTGTTAGAAATGCAGAAAATGGGATATCAATGAATGCGTCTTTTGATTTGCCCGTTACCTCTTCCAGTACTTCATTTACCCGAGTAATTTTTCCACTTGTGTCTATACCTAAGACTAAGTAGGACCCTTGATCTCGTGATCCAAGCTCATTGAGTATCTCTGACCTCTCTCGTTCACTCCTCATAATTCAAGATTCTAAAATTCCCGTTTTTCTATTCTATCTTTCCCCAAGTCTTTAATTAATAACTGCTTTAATAGTTTTTGATATTCTTCACTGCATCACTAAATTATACAACCCTTGCAGCCTAATAAATGGGTGGCACTTTCATAAACTAAGTAACATTTTTATACTTCATACGTATTGCTTTTACAACGGTGGATTATTAGGAGGGGTACATATCAAGCTGAAGATGGGAAAGGCTGATGGTACATCAGCTGAGGCTCCGAGTGCGGAGCAGAAGGAGAGTAAACCTCAACCAGAAGAAGTTCAAAAAGAAGACGTTGAGAGTCTTCGAAAGGTCATCAAGCTCGATCAGAAGGAAGAAGCCTCTGAGGAACCTGAAAAGAAAGAGGAACCAGAGGACCTTACCGATGTCACATCAATGATCGAGGAAGAGAACCCACAACCAGTTGCACCTGCTTCAACAAGAGAGGAACTCGAGCAAAAAAGAGCGATTTTACAACGTATCAAGGATTTTGATTTTCAGATTAAGAAGAACCAACAGGATATTAACACGGTAACAGAGAAAATCAATGCGTTATCGAAGGATCTTGATGATCTAGTGAGCCTGTATGAGATCGTTTCCGAACAGATGAATCCTTTTGTTGGTCTTTCAAAGGTCACAAGAAAACGTCTTGAATCACTTGAGAACATCACCCATGAAATCGAGGATATTAAGGAAAAATTATCATACATGGATCTCGGAGGCGGAGCCCAAATCCCCAAACCACTTCAACCTGAATCTATCTCGACCTATGAAACAGATCTTACCGATGAACAGGTTGAACGAATCATCGAGGTTTCATTTTCTGGGATATCACTTGATCAGACCATTAATAATGCAATAGATGGATTTATCGAAAGTTTAAAAGCCGGGAAAGTCAATTAGGTGTCATACATGAAAGGTGGACTAAGGGAAGATAGCGATACAGCTGCAGCTAGTTTTGATTTAGAGGTGGAACTGTCTTCTCTTGTGGCAGCAAAGGTCATCCCACAAGTCGTTGCCGAGAAATTAGAGTTAAAACTGAATGAGAAACATGTTCAGTTGACAAAGGAACAGCTCTATGCCCTTGCTGAAAGGATACATACCTTATTAGAGTCATATCCGAATATTCCAGTTGATAATTCAACTCCGCAGACAGAAAAAAATGAAACAAACAAGGAAAAACATATTTCACAAACTTCTTCGGACATGTCTTCAACCGAGATGAAAGATATCTTGGAAAGAATCGAAGATATGCAGGATGAGATACGTTACTTAAGAGAAGAGAAAAAATCTGAAGTAACAGAGAAACAAGTAACAAATAACAATGACCCGCTTTTACAAGATTCAAAAACAACGTTTGTGACCACAGAGGATATTAGTCTTCCAAATCAACAAAAATTTCCTGTTGAATCTCTTTCAAATGATCCTTTGAGATTTTTACCAACGGATCCGAAAAGTATCATTGTTCTCATGAATTGGCTACAACACCTCATTGATAGATGCGGTCATGAAAATCTCTCAGATATATTGGATTATTATGTTGATGTTGACTGGATAACCGATGATGTGAAGATAAGCTTGATCGATTATTCAAATGGGATCACATCAGAATCACAAGCCTCAACCAAATCTTCAGAGAAAAAAATATCGAATCTACCATCCAGGGACCATATACAATCCTTCCTCTTCATTCAGAAATTAAAGGGATTGGATTTCGATAAACATTTCGTTGAACGTATACATGGTGAACTTTCTCGGTTGATGAAAAAGGTTGAGATATACGAAAAATCACAGTAATCAAAAATACTAATAGTTTATACTGTTCCTTAATGTAAGGATGGGGAAACTCGTTAGCCTTTAGGAGGTTTAACAAAAGATGGGGTTTTCAATTTCGGCCGCTGCAGCTATCATAGGGGTATCTGTACTTATGATTCTTGAGATATCATTAGGGACATTAATGCCAGTATATACGGATATTCAGGAAAGCTATGATGATATGAGAGACCGAGCGGTTGAAGGACTACAGACAAGTATCACAATCACCTATACGAATACAACTGTTAATGCATCAGGCTATGATCTCAATGTCACACTTGAGAACAGTGGGAGCACCACTGTTGATACACAGTATCTTGATGTGCTCATCAATGGTGTTCCAATTCCATTCTCATGTGATTCATCCTACATCTACCCAGAGAACAATGCCTCGATCCATATGTATGGTGTATCTGGTAGTGGTGAGAACAAGATCAAGATCATCACAGAGAATGGCATCAGTTGTTATGATTCCTATATGGTTTAAATTAAGAAAAGATGGATGGTAAGAAAAGATGGGGTTTAGCGTTACAGGATCACATGTTGTCTTCTTCATTGCATCTATCATTGCAGCAGGAGCAGTATCAGGTGTTTTCATCGCGGTCACCTATAACATAAACGGTAGTCTCTCTGAGCGAGGCGCTCGTGTGCAGGAACTCCTTGATACGGAGTTTCTCATCATCAATGATAATGAACATATCCCTGCTTCGGGTGGCAATTATCTCTTTTATTTGAAGAACATTGGTGCAACACAGCTTGTCACCACAAATGAAACATTTACCATCTTCATCGATGGGGAGATAATAACTCAAAATCTGTATATGTTCTCAGTTGAAACGATACGAAAAGGAGAGATATCGACCATGGCTATTGACTCATCTGCGATAAGTGAAGGTGATCATACGTTACGTATCGTGGGGCCTCAATCGATTGACGATGAGTTTATTTTTACGATTTAATATGATATGGATGTGTAAAAGGAGATGTCAGAGCTAAAAACAATGAAATCACTGGTCCTTGAGCGGAATGGCGAAAAGGATGGCTTTGCTGAACGGTTCGGTCTTGCCATACCGGATGGCTCCTTGATATTTCTAGAGGGAAAAGAAGGTTCAGGGAAAAGTATTTTCTGCCAACGGTTCTGCTATGGTTTCCTTCTTCAAGGCCACACCTGCTCCTATATCTCAACACAATACACCGTGAAGAGTTTTCTCAGACAGACCGCATCAGTAGGGTATGATACCCGTAAGTTTTTGATGAGCGGTAAACTCTTTTTTATTTCTACAGAGGTGACACTGGCTGAGACCTTACCGAAAAACACGTTTATGGAGGGGTTAACAACAACAAAAAAGATTTATGATCCAGATATCGTGTTCGTTGACTCCCTTTCAACGTTACTCCGTGAGAGCCTGAATAGGAACAACATCGTTGACCTGACAAGTTTCTTCAACCGTTTGAAAGGATCGGGAAAGATCATTTTTGTGACGGCCAATCCAAACGAGTGGGATAAAGATATTCATAGTACCTTTCAAATGATCAGTGACGTTCATTATCGGGTCTCCCGTGAATCAATGCCCGGTATCGGACTTATCAATAATTTCTATATCGAGAAGTTCAACGGTGCTGCACATCGATATGATGCAACGACCACCTTCTCCGTTCAACCAGGAGCAGGGTTGACCATTGAAACAAGCGGAGTTGCGTTTTAGGGGGAAGATGAAGCACTATGGTGAAGATGGATCCAGAAGAGGAACAGAAACTTATTGCTCAACATTCTCATCTAAAACGATACATGGAGAATAGCTCCAAAAAGATGAAGAAACCAACTTTTTATACAGGAACACCAAGTGAAGAAAAGGGGAACAAATTCCCAAATTGTATTTATCCAACAAAAGGGGTTGTCTTTATCCATATAGTCCGTACACAAGATATGGAACAAATCGAATATCGTGCTATCACCCCTGAACTTACCGATGATCAGAAGAAGAAACAAGAATTCATCCTTGAACGGATGTATGAACGAGCGCATTTTCACCCGAACATTAAATCACCTGATGATCTGCGAAGGGAAATTGCAACGGTTCTTGAGGAGGTAACCGTTGTTGATGAAAACGCTGTGAAGTTTGAGGACAATAAAAAAAATGGAAAGATCAAGATAACATCTGAAGATAAGATCTCTTTGAAATATCATATCACCAAAGATATCGTTGGCGGTGGGCCGCTAGAACCATTGATGCGCGATCCGAATATTGAGGATATCCATATCATTACCGGTGAGGATGTTCATCTTATTCACAAGGTCTTTGATCTTGTTCGGACCAATATCTATATCGACCCTGAATGGGCAGATACCTTTTCTCAGGAGTTCTCTGAAAAGATCGGTAGTCCCGTAAGTGATGGACAACCTATTGCAGATGGTACGCTCCCTGATGGGAGTCGTGTCAACATTATCCATCCTAAGGATGTGAGTATGAAAGGTCCGAGTATGACCGTTCGAAAGTTCAGTGAGACACCGATCAGTATCACTCAGATCGTTAACTGGGGAACGATGAGTAGCTATATTGCAGCATATCTTTGGATCTGTATGCAGTATGGTCGTAGTTTCTTTGTCTGTGGGGAAACCGCATCAGGTAAGACCACGACAACAAACGCGGTGATACCCTTTATCCCGCCTGACCGGAAGATCTATTCTGCGGAGAATACACCGGAGATACAAGTCCCTCATCCTGTATGGCAGCAGCTTCTTACTCGCACAACGGGGCCTAAAGAGAGTCATGTTGATCTTAATGATCTTCTTCTTGCAGCACTCAGGTCCCGTCCGAATTATATCATCCCTGGGGAGACCAGAGGGATTGAAGGGCGTGTTGTGTTCCAAGCGATGCAAACCGGTCATCCCTGTATCACCACATTTCATGCTGGCTCTGTGACAAAGGTCATTCAACGATTCACCGGGGATCCTATTCGAATCCCGAAACCATTTATGGATAACCTTGATTTTGTCCTCATCCAAATGGCGGTGGAACGCAAAGGAAAACGGTTACGTCGCGTGCTCTCTGTTGATGAGATAGAAGGATATAATAGTGCGGTTGATGGTGTGATAACTCGTAAAGCTTTTGAATGGAATTCAGCAAATGATAAATTCATCTTTAAAGCAAATCGTAATAGTTATATTCTTGAGGAGCGTATCGCGAAAACTGCAGGGTATGAAAATCCATCAGAGATATATAACGAACTTGATCTTAGGAAACGGATTATTGATCGGATGATCGAGGAAAAGATCTTTGATTATTATGAGGTCGTTCAATTCATTTGGACATTCTACCGGGAAGGCGTGGATGGTCTTCCCATATCAATATGATCAAAACAAAAAATAATAACCGGGGTGGTGACAGATGGCAGAGCCAGATCAAATACCAGAAGATGAGATTCAAGAACTTCTCTCAAAACATAGCCATCTCAATGAATATGTGAACAATATCAGTAAGAAGATGAAACGACCTGAGTTCTTCCGGAAGATCCCGAAATCAAAAGGATCTGAGGAGTTCCCTAATTTCATCTACCCGACAAAAGGATCGGTCTTTATCCATATTTATCGAACCCCTGATATGGATGAACGTTTGTATCAATCCATTGAACCGTTTCTTGATGATGATGCGAAGAAAAAATTCGATGATCTGCTAAGGATTATCGTGAAAAGAGCCCCTGAAAAACCTAGTGTTGTCACTGATGATGATCTAAAGAATGTATTCAATGAATTAATCGATGATATCATCGAGGTCGATGAGAAGGCTCATGACTATATTTCTCCCTCTAAAAAAGGGTTGTTTAAGAAACAGGCGAGGCCTAGTAAGATCAAAGCCACATCATCTCAAAAGGAGCAGATGCGATATACACTTATCAAGGATCAGATCGGTGGTGGTGTCCTTGAACCATTTATGCGTGACCCATATCTTGAGGATATTCATGTGATCGCTGGGGAGAATGTGTATGCGATCCATAAGGTCTTTGATATGACCAAGACAAGTGTGTTTCTCCCCAAGGACGAATCATTTGATTTTGCGAGAAAGCTCAGTGAGAAAATGGGTGCACCCGTTAGTGAGGCACAGCCCATCGTTGATGCGACGATGCCTGATGGAAGTCGAGGGAACCTCATCTATCCTGAATCAGTAAGTATTAAAGGTCCAAGTCTAACGATCCGTAAATTCGCGGAGACACCGATTAGTATCACTCAGATCATCAATTGGGGAACACTAAGTAGTGGTATCGCAGCCTATATCTGGCTTTCGCTTCAATACGGTCGTAGTTTCTTTGTCTGCGGGGAGACCGCATCAGGCAAGACCACGACAACAAATGCGTTAATCCCCTTTATTCCCCCAGATAAGAAGTTGTATACCGCTGAGAATACACCTGAGCTTCATGTCCCTCATACTGTTTGGCAGCAACTTCTCACCCGTACGGCTGATACAGAAGAAGGCAGTGTGGATCTTTTTGATCTTCTTACTGCAGCACTCAGGTCCCGTCCAGATTACATCATACCCGGGGAGACCCGAGGTGCAGAGGGTTCTGTTGTGTTCCAAGCGATGCAAACCGGTCATCCCTGTATCACCACGTTCCATGCTGGCTCAGTGACAAAGGTCATTCAACGATTTACCGGAGATCCGATTAATGTTCCAAAGTCGTTTATGGATAACCTTGATTTTGTCCTCATCCAAATGGCGGTGGAACGCAAAGGAAAACGGTTACGTCGCGTGCTCTCTGTTGATGAGATAGAGGGATATAACAAGGCGGTTGATGGAGTTATTTCTCGGAAGGCGTTTGAATGGAATTCAGCTGAGGATAAACATATCTTCCGAGCGAATCGTAATAGTTACATTCTTGAACAACGGATCGCGAAGAACGCTGGGTATCAGGACCCCGCTGAGATCTATAATGAATATGATCTTCGGAAACATATTCTTGAAAGGATGGTTGAGGAACAGATATTTGATTATTATGAGGTCGTTCAATTCATTTGGACATTCTATAGGGATGGTATTGATGCGCTCCCTATTTCAATTTAAGACGAGTTGGCTGAAAGATATATGAAAAAAAAGAAGGAAACCGATGAGCCGGATCATAAGAAACGAGAGTTCATCGACCAACTAAGGATAGCATATCGCACTCTTGAGGATCCTAAGAAGTTCTATTCAACAATCCTTGCGCCCCTTATCATACTTGGTCTGATCATTATTCTCCTACCATTCATATTGCCCTTTCTTCTCCCTGTCCCGGTTTCGTTTCACCCAGCTACTTTTATATTTGGGGGAATTGTTCCAATCCTTATAGGTGTTCTTTATCCGTTTATTACATACAAAAATCAGGAGGGTGAGATTAACAGTAACATGCATTTTTTCATCACTCATCTGCGTGTTCTGTCCATCTCAGATCTGTCACTTAAAGACATTATTAATGTTATTGGTGAGAAACCCGTCTATAAAAGCCTTGGTAAAGAAGTGAAGAAAATAGGGGTTCTCTCAACGCAATGGAGATACCCTATGGCCAACACCCTTCATTTCGTTGCACTTCGAACCCCTAGTAAGGTCCTAAAGGATTTCCTTGATCGTTTCTCTCAAAGCCTTGATAGTGGTGTTGAACATCGAGAGTTCATTGAAACTGAACAGAGAGCAGTGATGGCTGAATATAAGACGATGTATGAAACAAGTAATGAGAACATCATTATCCTTAACGAGGTGTACGTGAGCATGCTTATCGCCATCATCTTTGTGATGAGCTTTGGCATTGTTCTCCCTATTATTATGGGTGCAGATAGTATGACGACGTATACGTATCTTTCCTCATTTATGCTTATCGTAGCTGAAGGATTATTGTTGTATCTTTTGAAATCGATGATACCTGATGATCAGATATGGCATAAATCAGGGGAAAAAAGTCTTCTTGAACAACGGATGAGGCAGTTGTTCATCATCTCATTACTCTTAAGTATCAGCCTTGGTTTTGGCTTTTATTATTTGAAATATATCCAACAACTTGAACTTTTGAAAGATATTGGGATGGAACTCCTAATAAGTGTAGCGATTACACCGCTTATCTTTATCGGCATCAAGACCGTTGTTGAAGAAGATAATATTGCGAGAAAGGAGAGGAATTTCCTAAGTTTTTTAACAGGTTTAGGGTCCATCGCAACCATGAAAGGAGGTGAGGTCACAAAATCAGTGTATTATCTGAGCAAAAAGGATTATGGTGTATTAACAAGTTATATACGAAGTCTGTACAGAAGATTACGGACACGTATTGATGACACAGCCGCATGGCACTGGTTCGGTATTGACACGAATAGTAATTTTATCCAACGTGCTTCAGAGATGTTCCGTGAGGCAACCTATGCAGCAGCAAATCCAACACGTGTCACAAAAATGATATCTGAGAATCTACGTAGTATCCTTGATCTTCGGAAGAAAAAATTTTCAATCACAAATACTACTGTTGCATTGTTTGGAGGTATCACCTTTGGCATCTCATTTTCCATCTATATTTCACTGGTCATAAGCAGGCATCTAAACAATATCGTCCTTGAAACAGGGGATCCTTTTAGTGATACGCAAATAGATATTGGAACATTGCTCTATACAGTCCCCCCTGAAACATATGATTTTATCTTGATAGTAATCTTTGCCGTTCTGATGGTACATTCCCTGATTCTCTCATATACAATAAAAGTGATCCGAGGAAGTCATCCCTATCTCACATTCTTATATTTCGTCCCATTTGTTTGGGTTGTCACACTTACCAATCTTGCCGTAGAATATTTCGTAAAAGGGATGCTTGGTGGCTAAAGGCTAAAAAAGGTTTATGCGAGATCAATGATTGTATCAACATAGAACGAAGGTGTTGTAAACGCAATTACACCAGACATTCCTTGCTCAGGGATAATTCTACCGGAGACAGTACTGCTCTCATCGAGACCACCAAAACAGTTCGTGGTGTTTATCAATATGGCAACAAGATCGTTTTTATTAATGATAGGTGTTGAGTTTGAACAGCTGTTATCACTATCTCTTATAGAGAGGATACCAAATTCTTCAGATGTAAGATTTGTAGCATTAATTGTTGAGAAGAGACCGTTTGCTAAAGAATTATTAAAACAGGTCATATCATATTTAAGGATTGCAATATTCTGAGAATCAGATAATGAGACTGTCGCTTGACTAAGATCAATCGCCTCTGATCCGGCCACGACTTCTACAAAGAAAACAAGTTGATCAATGGTGGAATTTGATACATATCCACTCACATGAGAAACCCTTAGACCACTTGATACATCCCTAATGGTTTCCTGACCCGTCTTTAATGCTTGTTGTTGCATTGAGTTCATTGTTTGAATGATAACTGAGGCGGTTACTCCTGCAACAAGGATCATTGCTATGAATATGATTAAAGCGCCGACTCCTATTGAAGCACTGTCATTACTAGCAAGAGAGTCTTTACAGTGGTCTATTACCCCAATCACCTCTATTTTGTACCCTTTCTATGATATGGTATAGGAGTAACAAAGGTCGTATCCAGTTAGAATCGTACAAGTCCCCAAGCAATTAGGTTTTCACCATTCCCTAATCGCTGATCTATTTGCTTTTAAGGGTGCAGAGCTAATTGCTATACCCATCCAATGAGGTGATTAATGAAGAATGAGCTTAAAAAAGTATTGATAAAAAAAAGAAATGTAGAGGACGCGATACAAGATGGAAATAGTCGTCTTGTCCTCTCATTGTATATTCATTTCTACTGTAGCCTGTAAATGGTGTCAACAAAGGTCTTAGGTGTTGTAAATGATATGACACCAGGGGCACCGATCTCAGGTATGATTTTTCCAAGAACTACTGTTCTCGCTGGGATCTCCCTATCAAAACAACCAGTTGCATTACACCGCACATAAAGCACAGCCTTATCCCCACGATTCAACACCGGATTTGTTTGGGTTACCGAATTATCATAATCCTGCAACACCGCAATACCAAACACCTCAGCAGTACACTTTGTTAAATTCGCCATAACATCCGTACTAAAATAATCACCTGATGCATCATCCTTCCAGATGTCATCATCACTATAGCCACCATACCGCAACAACGTCTTCTCCTGACCCTCAGTCAACAAGATAAACGTATTATTCAAATCAATATCAGGAGAACCAGCACGAGGAGCAACTACAATCGCCATATGTTTAATACCCGTAGTTCCCTTTTGACCAACTACTTCGTAAACAGATAATCCACTTGAGACTTCCCTTGTTGTCTGTTGGCCTGTTTGCATAGCTTGGATTTGAACGGTATTGCTTGTTTGAATGAGAACCGATGCTGCAATTCCAGCAACAAGCACCATTGCAATGAAAACGATCATTGCACCAATACCCATTGCACCTAAATCATCAAATTTCTTAAAAAATATCTTTTTCATTTGTTATCACCTCACTGTAACTCAATTATTTGTTGGGCACCCGTGTAGGATGAAGGCGTAGTAAATCCTATAATACCTGGGGCACCTTCCTCACAGATTACTAAACCAGAAATATCCGTTCGCGGTGAAACACCAGAGAACACTAGATCAGTGTCAATTGCAAGTGCAACATGATCTCCAAAATTTATCACATTATCCGTATAAACGGAGTCGTCTGCATCTTGAAGTATGATGACTTCAAATGTTGCAGCACCACCATAGGTACAGTTGAAAATTGCACCATCAACACTAGTACTTTGTTGTGCTGTATTACCACTGTGCCGCAATATATGTTTCTCTGAAGAATCTGAAATTTCAATAACGGTTTCGCTAAGATCGATATCCGGTGAACCCGCTCGTGGTCGTATTTCAATAGCCATCTTATTAATCGCTGAAGTCGTTGCATTACCTTCAACAGCCTCAACATGCAACCCACTTGCAACCTCATCCGTTGTTCCCTGAGCGGTCCGTAACGCCTGCATCTCAAGTGAGGTACTCGTTTGTACCAACACCGATGCTGCAATACCAGCAACAAGCACCATTGCAATAAAAATAATCATGGCACCGATACCCATCGCAGCATCATCACGATTTCTTAATTTTCGTTTAATTTTCTCTAGGATATTATCCATCTTTTCACATCCCATCCTACAGTACACATTTGCACTGTATCGTATTGCTAGTATGATTCGGCCGCTTTAAATACATTATTTGTATATAGCTGTGTAATTAATACTGTAGTTGGATATGCAGGTAATTATTCCAACAATTTCTCAATAAAAATAAAAATTAAAATTAAATGTTTAAGAGGAAAATGGTTTAAAACAAAAAAAGAAGAAAAGAGGGATAAAGTATCTCTCTATCTTTATTGCAATTTATAGATGGTGTCAACAAAGGTCTTAGGTGTCGTAAATGATATTACACCAGGAGCACCGATCTCAGGTATGACTCTTCCAGTTACATCTGTTCTGGCGGGAATCTCCCTATCAAAACAAGCAGTTGCATTACAACGCACATACAACACAGCCTTATCCCCACGATTCAACACCGGATTCGTCTGAGTCATCGAATTATCATAATCCTGCAACACCGCAATACCAAACACCTCAGCAGTACAATTCGTCAAATTCGCCATAATACTTGTACCAAAATAATCACCTGACGCATCATCATGCCAAATACTACTCTCATTATATCCACCATATCTCAACAACGTTTTCTCCTTGCCCTCAGTCAACAAGATAAACGTATTATTCAAATCAATATCAGGAGAACCTGCACGAGGAGCAACTACAATCGCTATATGCTTAACACCGGTCGATCCCTTCTGACCAACAACCTCGTAAACATCAATTCCACTCGAGACCTCACGTACTGTCTGTTGCCCTGTTTGCATCGCCTGAATTTGAACAGTATTACTTGTCTGAACAAGAACTGAAGCTGCAATTCCAGCAACAAGCACCATTGCAATGAAAACGATCATTGCACCAATACCCATCGCACCTAAATCATCAAACTTCTTAAAAACGATTTTCTTCATTTGCTATCACCTCACTGTAACTCAATTATTTCTTGGGCACCTGTATAGGATGAAGGCGTCGTAAATCCGATAATACCCGGTGCACCTTCTTCAGGTATTATTAATCCATCAACTTCTGTACGTGTTAAAATGCCCGAGTTTGATGAAAAAACAGATGCTGTATTTACTGCAAGTACAACGTGATCTCCAAAATTTATCACATTATCCGAATACACCGAGTTATCCGCATCTTGAAGTATGATAACCTCAAAGGTTGTAGCAGTACCATAGGTACAGTTGAAAATTGCACCATCAACACTAGTACTTTGTTGTGCTGTATTGCCACTATGTCTTAGTATGTGTTTTGCTGAAGAATCGGAAAGTTCAATAACGGTTTCGCTGAGATCTATATCCGGAGAACCAGCTCGTGGTCGTATTTCAATAGCCATCTTATTAATCGCTGAAGTCGTTACATTACCTTCAACAGCCTCAACATGCAACCCACTTGCGATCTCATCTGTCGTTCCTTGAGCGGTCCGTAACGCCTGCATCTCAAGTGAGGTACTCGTTTGTACCAACACCGATGCTGCAATACCAGCAACAAGCACCATCGCGATAAAAATAATCATGGCACCAATACCCATCGCAGCATTTTCGTTTTTCTTAAGTTTTTCCATTATGCTTTTACCCATCCTATTTTATCCCTCCTAACGAGTTTTTTTGACTCTTAGGCGTGTTTTTTGTTTTATTGAACCGATAAACGATTCTGTTCTTTTTATATGTTTTTCGCATATGAATATGCAGGTGAATATGCAACTACGTACCTATCTGTAAATTCTTGAGAATATCATACTGGATACGTATCAAACAGCTGCAAGTGATATCATTCATAGATAGGTATCTCTAGAAGGAAAGTAAAAGTTAGAAGGAAATAATGTTTTATTATTATAAATTATTAAAAATTTTATTCTTTCATGATGGTTTTTTCCATCTCTTTAATTTGCTGTTCCAATTGCATCAGATTTAGATCGATACCAATATCTTTCATTTCAGAGAGATAGTTATCACCCATCAACCGTGAGAGTTCCTTCAAAAAGAAATACCCTGCATCCCTTCCTAGAGATGTGTTGGTCAACATTATGACATCTTGAAGCGCTTGAGCCACCTCTTGCTTTGGCATGGCATTAACATCTGTCATTATCGTTACAGGCTGCCCTTCTTCAAGATATGTTGTATCCTGAACTTCTACATGCTCAAGCAGAGGATGTCGTTCTTTGAGCTTTTCTAGAACTGAATCCATCACATAGACCGCATGGCTCTCGGTTGTTTTCCTTCTCGATAAGGATACGATACTTGAGAGGACCTTTTGAATAAGTTCATCATTTTCCATTTATTGATTCACCATCCATTAAAATCAAAATGTGTTACCCAACAAAGTGTATGAAATAAACATTCATTAATTTTTGTTTATGAAACAAAGGCCAGCCAATTCCTTAAGGAAAAATATTTAAGATGTTTTTCTATCTTTTTGTATAAATTCAATTGGATGGGTGACACAGTGAAGAAAATATTAATAGTATCATTATTAGTAATAGGTAGTTTGCTCTTTAGCGGATGCACTCAGCAATCTGCAAAAGTCGAATTCGAGAATATTGAACTTGAATCCAGTATTGTTGAGCTTGCCAGCGCAAAGATTGAGAAAAACGATCTTGTCTGGATATACCCCGAAAATGAGGATCCGAAACAGGTTCCAAAAGAAATAAATGTCAAATATCTTTTTCATAATATCGTTGATAGAACGGTAAATGTGGATGTTACTGTGTATTTCTATGATGAAAATAATTTGCTATTAGATATGGTAAAAGGTCAGACAATCAATAGTCTTATCGAAGATTCTACTGAAGGAATGGCAAATAATGTAAGACTCAGGGGAGATGACGCTGCTCTAGTTCATCATGTGAAGATCGTTGCTGAGGAGATATAATCTATCTCTTCATTTACGATTATTTTTTATATTTACTTTTTACAATCAGTATCAGTGCAAAAATAATTAATAATAAAGGTAGGGTGAATCCTGGACTATCATTCTCGTCCGTGCTTGTTGAACCTGGTTTTACAAGTATAATGCTATCTTCTAATATGATATTTCCCGGTTCATCTGTTGGGAAAATACTGATATTCACAATATGCTCGCCAGTTCCCGATACAAAATAATTTTCAAATTGAAGGGTCTTGGTTTCTTCCGCTGTAAAGCTAATCTCTTCTGTTAAAGGAAGATCATCCTGGTCAATAAGTTTGATTGTTATATTGTTTAAAGGTGTTTGTTGATTGTTTTTTATCGTCAGCGATATTGTAAAGGTTTCGATTGTGTTAGTTCCTAATGACTCTGTATTTATGAATGCATAGTTCTTATTCAGTATTGTTACTGATGCAGCGGAAAGGGAAGGCGATGCTGCTAGTACTATTAAGAATAGTATGCAAATTGAAATTGTTCTTGTAATAAGATGTTTTAATGATACTGACTTTGTAAACTGTTTCATTGTTTTTCCTCACCGTTTTTTGAATGCTTTGGTTGGTATTTAAATCTCTCTTATTTTTGGATTTTGTTGGTGCAATGGTTTATAAGTTGTACGTATATTAGATTATTAATCAGATGTAGATGGGGTGAATGTGACATGTTACGTGAAAGAGGAATACATCGTGGTGTTGAGGTTTTTGTGAGGGATCCGGTTGATCCTGATGCTGATGAGAGGAAGGCCCGTGTTATCAATACATATCCTCATCCAAGTAGTTGGCTTGTTGTTCAGTTTGATGATGGGAACACGATTCAGGTTGAGGGGAGGTATGTGACCACGATGTTTGAGAGGAATCGTAGGAAATTGTATCCATAGTGATTTCGCTTTAGTTTTTTTCTTTTTATTATCAACAGTTGGTTCTTTTTTGGTATATCCTTGCTTTCTTTTTGTTTTCTTCTGTTGTTACATGATTGCTGAATATGCAGGTTGTTATGTAGGTATATATCGAGGTAAGAATTGAGGTAAATACATACCGGATAAAGGATTGTAACACGATTTATAACAGATCATGTTTTATTATTGTGTAATTTTTTACACATTATTTCGTAACTCATTTTCTATCTAATGTGGTTGTATTGTCTTGCTTTTGGTTGTTTGTTTTTGACGTTTTTCCATTTGGTAAGTTTTCCAGGAAAGCTTAAAAAGAAGTGATATGACAAACAGTAACACGATGGAAGGTTTGAAGAGAAAGAACTGGAAGAATGGTTTGAAAAAAACGATTCTAACTAAAGAATTAGCTCTCTTAGTATTCTTCATTGTTTTCGGAACAATCGCTAACGGTATTGTTCTTCAACATCTTGGGCCAACGGTGTTCATTGATTCTTTCAAGAATCCAACAGCATATACGATAGTCGTCACAAGGGAAGGTCCCGATAAGGTTTCCTTCGTTGTCCAAAAAACATCTCATCCTGATTTCAGTGTTAAGCCAAATGATAAATTGTTCTGTCTCACATCGTATGGTACGTATGATACCATTGTAGCAACAAGTAGCTTCGGAACATATGATGATATGGTCATCGGGAAGATCATCGAGCGACACAAAGACAATGCCATTGAACAGATTTCTTTTGATACCTGGTGTTTTATGAAAGATACTCTGAACCCATATCTGTACATTGATTAAAAAGGTAAGAACCATGAAAAAAATAGGTGTTTTATCGAGGTGGGCCTCTTGGAACTGGTGATGGAAATTTTACAGATCTGTTTCATCACCATCCCCCCATTCATTGGTTTGTATCTTATTTTTAGGTTGTTACTATTCGTATTTGAACGCATTCATTATTCGTTTCTCCAGTCATCAATAATTGTTCTTGCTTCAATAGTCTTAAGTTTTGAACCATTGATCTTAGGATTGAATGTGAGTACCCTCCCTTTGTTCTCATTTCATAACTGGGCCGTTAATTTGCATAGTGTTGGTTTAATGATTCCATTGATCGTTACTATGCGGTGTTTAAGAAAAACTAATATTGTTTTTTCGCAGTTGGTTTTTGGTATTATCGCTGTGACTGCCACCGCCTATTTTGTGACCATCCCAATTCCTGAAAAAGGTATTGTCTCAACATTTCCTTTTTTCCTGTTCCCCCCTTTTATCGCTGCACTTGTCGCATTTCTATCAATGGAGGATGAACATGACGTACAGAATGCCATAGTTCTCTCCTACGTGACAAGTATCATTGGTGTGTTCATCGGCGCTGACCTTTTGCATCTACCTTCGCTCTTATTATCTGATGCGCCTGTTCCCATGCAGGCAGTGATTGGTGGTGCAGCAGCACTTGATCTTATATACCTCAGTGGTGTTGCCTCAGTCTTAGTCTTCACATTACTCCAAATCGTAATGGCTCATATCTCTGATTTTGAAAGAAAACATATGCAAACGTATATGCACTTGCATCATTAGATGCATATGTACCTACATACAATATAACTACAGAATGTTACCTGCATATATACCTACATGCGCAGGCACATAACCTTATGTATTCTCATATAATGATTTACTATAAATACGAGTAGTTCCATACATACTAGTACGTGGTGAGGGTTAGGGATGCACGAACCCGTGGATGAAGAGAATATAACTGAGTTGAAACGCCCTTTGGTGGTACGGGCGTTACGACGAAGCAGCATACGTAAGAAGATTGCGGAATATCTTTTCGATATTAGTCCAAGTATGAGCTATACCTCTGAAATAGCATATCATGTGAAGACCACCCCGACCAATGTGATTGGTGCCATCCGGGGTATGAATTCACGATATCGGGTGGATGAATCGCTTCTTGGATTGGATATCGTTGAAATGAAGGATAGCGGTAACAATATCAAACTCTATGGACTAACATCCTTTGGGAAGGAAATCATCGGAACCATGATCAAGGAAAAATGATGGAGAAAAAAGATCACTATTCATTCCTTCTTTATCTTTTTAGTTTGAAATCTAACTTTGTTTTGAATATATGGAAATCTAGTAAGACCCTATTTAAAAAATAACAAATTTTAATAGCTTTATAATAGAAGAAAAAGTTGAACTATTGTTCGCCCATCATGATTATTGTCCGTTTTCCATTTCACTGATAAGATCCTTAACTTTATCACGAAGTTCAATCATTCGCAGATTCTGACCGATTGCCACTTTCTTGTATTTCTCCGTTTCCTTTTGCTCTTTTACCCGCTTGGTAACATCACGGCTGATACCCATCGAACCGATGATCTCACCATTATCATCATAACGCGGTATCTTTGTAACAGAAACCCATTTCTCAGATCCATCATTTGTTGTGACCTTTTCAATCTTATCAAGGATAGGTGTTCCAGTCCGCATGACCTGGTTATCATCCTCTTGAGCTTTTTGCGCTTGGTCAGGGGGCATATAATCAAAATCTGTCTTCCCAACCATCTCATCAGGGTTCATGTTATGATGTCTTGCCTTTGCATGATTTACAAGGAGGAATTTGTTATCACTATCCTTAAAATATATGGAATCAGGTGTGGTATCCAGTAATGATTGCAGAAGATTATGTTCGTAATGTACCTTTTCCATGGCCTTTTTTTGTTTACTGATATCTTTGATGACACCGATACTACCAGTGATATTGCCTTTGGCATCTTTTTGGACACTAAGACTGAGATCAACATCAAGAGGGGGTGCATTTTTCCGTAACATCTGTGTCTCAAGATGATGTTGCATCCCTTTCTCACGGATGTTCTCCAATCGTATCTTCTCCCATTCCTCTGATGTGTAGAGTTCTTTGACCGGTTTGAGATAGAGATCATCTTTACTTAATCCCAACATACGTTCCGTGTAGCTGTTCCATGAGACGATCTGTTCATGCTCATTTGTTGTCATGATAGCAACAGCACTGTTCTCAAAGATGGCCTTGTATTTCTCTTTTGATTCCTTGAGCTCGCTCTCTGCTCGCTTCATCTCAGTGATATCCTTTGAGATGACAGAAACTGCTTTGACCTCATTTGTTAACGTATCGGTTACCGGACTGTATGTCCGTAGGAACCATTTGTCCAGTTGTTCACTTCTGTGTTCTTCAAAGGTTGACTGGCCATTGGTAAAGACCCAGTCGATCTTTTCATTAAAGGTTTGTGTTTCTTCTGGTGTATGGAATTCCTCGAACCGATGGCCAATGATCTCGTTCTTATGTCGTTTCAATCGTTTCAAAAGTTCATGATTCACCATCTGATAGGTTTTTTGTTCATCGATGAGATAGATGGAATCTGTTGTGTTCTCTAAAAGGGATTGCAGGCGTTGCTCAGCATATTTCTGGGTGCTTATGTCCTTTATGACCCCAATACTTCCAATAATGGCCCCTTGTTCATCCTTGATGACACTAAGGCTAATATCAACATCAAGAGAGGTGTTATCTTTTCGGAGAACCTGGGTCTCAAGATGATGCTGCATCCCTTTCTCACGGATATTCTCCGATCGTATCTTCTCCCATTCCTCTTGTGTGTACAGTTCTTTGACCGGTCGTTGGTAGAGATCATCTCTGTTCATCCCCAGCATTCGCTCTGTGTAATCATTCCATTCGATGATACGTTCCTGTGCATCAGTGAGCATAATTGCAACAGCTGCATTTCGAAAGATAGCCGCATATCGAGATTCATGCTGCTGAGAACCTTCTTGATACCCATTCATTGTCTCATATGACATGGTATTTTCTCCTCACACATCTTCAATTATTAATCTTTTTAATAGTATTAATTCTTTATTTTTCTAAAGATCCGTTCCTTTGTATCATAAGGGACAAAGAGGTTACGAGCTTCACCTATGAGTGTCTCTGTTTTTCCCATGACAAAGAAACCATTGTTGTTCAACGCATTGTAGAAATCCTGGTAAAGTATCTCTTGGAGTTCCCGGTTGAAGTAGATGACAACGTTTCTACAAAAAATCAGATCAAAGTTGAATTTCTTTCTCCCTGAGATCAGATCATAGTTTTCAAATTGTACGAATTGTTTGATCTCAGGTTTCATGGTATATGTATCATGTTGAATGGTGAAATAAGTCTCAGGGTTTCTAAGAAACAATAGTTGTTTTTTGATATCGGTCTGAGTGACACCGGTCTTAGAGGTATAGTGACCCATCCGTGCATGATCAAGAGATTCCCTATCGATATCCGATCCAATTATGGTTACTCGTTGCTGAGCTTTATTGATTCCAAGTAATTCAGCACAGAGCATCGCTATGCTGTATGCTTCTTTTCCATCAGAGCTTCCCGCACTCCATATCCGTATCCGTTCTTTCTCATTGAACAAAGCGGGTAGGACGTCTTGATGGAGGAAACGATACACGGTATTATCCCTGAAGAACTCTGTGACATTGATAGTAAAATCATCCCGTAATCGTTGCTGTTCCACCTGATCTCTTTTAAGTAATTCCCAGTAGTCATGATATGAGTCAAGGTTAAAAGCACGCATCCGAGCATTGAATCGTCTTCCTAGATACGTATCCTTATATTGACCGGTATTAAATCCAAGGAGTTCTTTAACCCCTTTTTTCAGATCGTGAAATTCTTGTGGAAAAACCCGTTCTTCCATGGTTTTCTTTTTTTCTCCTTAATTATATCTTTTTTTCACTGGGCTCATCAGGCCCTTTTTTAACCATTTTTATAAAAAGTTCTTTCGTATTCGGGTAAAACGTAATGGTCCGCCCACGGTTCCCACCAAGGTCTTGGGTCACAACATAAATATGAAACTCTTTTAATTTCTGTTTCACCGCCTGGGAATTTCTTTCCCCTATCTGCAAGGTATCATCTGAGAAATCAAAGAGAGTTGCACCACCCGCAAGCTTTGCTTTTAGTTTATCAATATTGGCTCCTGCTCGTCTCATATCCTCAATGAGCGCTGGTATCGCTGTATCAGCATATTTGCCGATCTTATCCTGTTTATTTCCCATCTCCGGAAGCATGATATGTGACATACCAGATACATTCGTTGTTGGATCATAGAGAACGATGCCGACACAGCTTCCAAGACCCACAGTTGTTATCGGTGTATCATCTGTGACAACAGCATAATCCCCAATACCGATGACGACTTTACCATCCATATGCGTTTTCACCATATATGTTACCTTTTTTTATTGTGCAAGAGATGCTGCATATTCTTTTACTGTCTCATCTGTCTCATCATCAACAGATGGAATGAGCTTTTCAATAAGTGAATCTAATGATCGTGGAGAGGGAAGGAGGATGAAATATGAGTTGAACAAATCCCCCTCACCAGTGAATTTTATATCAAAGATAAGCGCATGATTCGTATCGGATCCAAGAGTGTCTCTTACCCTGTCGATGACACCTTGCGGCATATCATACGCAAAGGTTGGTGGAGAAAGCATGACCTCCTCATTTAGGAGACTCCCCAGTGCGTTTGTGTATGCGGAGACAACGATGTTGCCAACCTCAGTTATCGCTGATTTTGCCATAGAATCCAGTTCTTTCGCTGTCCCCGGTTCTTGCCCAACCAGGACATCTGAGAGCGAGAGCGCGCTTTCAAAGGGGAAAAGGAAAAGGATACTTGCTTTGAACTTATCTGTAAGTTCCAGGTAGACACCGACAACCTTTTTTGAATTTCCGAATATATTAATAAGTGTGTCATTAAGCTCTTCTATCTTTTTGATCTGAAGCGTTGGAACAGAGATGTCGACTGTTCTTCCAATCATCTGGGAGACAGCTGTTGCAGCATGTGAACAGCCTATGTTGCCTGTTTCTTGTACGGCATCAAGTTGATCGGTGTTTAATTCTTCTAATCTTGGCATATGTCATTCCTCACTTTCTTCATATTTACTTGTTCATTCTGTTCATGCCATTCCCAGGTTTGTAAGTATCTTAGTTATGGTCTCTGGTTCTGGCATGAGGAAGAGATTTATCGCAAACATTTTTTCATTTTCCTCTTGTATCTCCACATCAAAGACGATGACCTCGGTTGCCATGGCCCCAAGTTGAAGCATGATATATTCAAGGACCGCTGATGGCATATCATATGCAAGTGATGGCGGCCCAGGTATC
The DNA here is from genome assembly GCA_964410735.1 of uncultured Thermoplasmatales archaeon. GTDB lineage: Archaea > Thermoplasmatota > E2 > DHVEG-1 > DHVEG-1 > EX4572-165. The sequence continues at coordinate 8,099 of CAYPIF010000081.1, read as the reverse complement.
ATGGATATACCAACGAACTCGGTGATGCTATCGAAGAAGGAACTCATGATGATGTTCCCGACTTCTTTGATGGCACTTCGTTCCATCTCATCAAGATCCCCTCTGTAGGGATCCGGTTCGCTCCCTAGAAGGATGTTTGAAAGGTTCAATGCACTATCGAACCCTGTTAACATGAGTACATGAGTGGGGAGTTCACCTTTTGTTTTAAGGAAGACCCCTGCGATGACCTCTTCATATTGCACGCATTCAACGGTTTCTTCTATTGGTATGATTCTGATACTGGGTATTCCTATCTTGATCTCCTTGTTTACCATTTGTGCTAATGATGTTGCCGCATGAGATGCCCCTATGTTTATGACTTCCTGCATGGCATCTCTTTGATCTTCGGTGAGCTTTGTTTCATCCATATCTTCATCAATGCATATTTTTTTATTTGACCCCTAGTTTATTTAACAGGATATCCACGGATTGTGGCTCTGGTAACAAGAACATATCGATCCTAAAGCTCTCTTTGTCTTCCTCTTTAAGATCAACATTGAAGAATAAGACCTGATTTGCAACCTGACCGATTTGTATCAAAATATAATCAATGAGTGCATCTGGTATATCATACGCGAGTTTTGGTGGACCAGGAACAACGCTCATTTGGAAAAGCTCTGAAAGACTGTCAAAGAAGGCGCATATCATCACGTTTCCCACCTCGTTCAATGCTGATTTGTCCATTTCTGAAAGCACTTCAACATTTGGATCAGATTGACGCTGAAGAAGCATATCAGCAATGGAAAATGCACTATCCCGCGGGATGAGTAACATGACGTACGAGGGTATCTCATCTGAAATGCGGAGATAGATACCAACAACGATCTGTCCTTTTTCTATGTGGTTGGATACATCTTCAAGATTGATGAGCTCTATCCGGGGTATACCCATTTGGATATTTTTTTGTACCATTTGTGAGAGAGCTGTTGATGCATGACCCGCACCAATATTAGCCATCTCCTGCAAGGCATCTTTTTGTTCTGAACTTATCTTTATTTCTTGCATATATCTCCAATCCGTTTTTTTCTATCCTAACAAGGTATTAATGTCAAGGACAAGGATGACACGTCCATCTCCAGTGATGGTAACTCCAGCAATACCTTTGGTCCGCTTCATGGTACCGCCAACATTTTTAATGGTGATCTCCTGTTCCCCTATCAACCTATCAACAACAAGTCCAATCTGTTTGTCATCTTTCTGAACGATAACAGCGAATTTGTTCTTTGATGCATCAAACACATCTCCATAGTCCAATGCCAGAAGTTGTTTCAACGGTGCAAGAGGGAGGACCTTATTTCGGAGGACCGTGGTCTCCTTCCCATTTGTAATCTGTATATCATCATCTTTGAGTTTCACTGTCTCAATAATGTTACTGATCGGTATGGCATAGGTCTCATCATCAATGCCGACAAAAAGTGATTTGAATATCGCCATGGTCAATGGTAATTTCAATGAGAACGTGCTCCCCTTCCCCAGTTCAGAGGTGTATTCAACGACACCATTGAGCTTTTCAATGGTTGATTTCACCACATCCATCCCAACACCTCGTCCTGAGACACTAGTTATTTGTTCTTTACTACTTAAACCAGGCAACCATAAAAGTTCAAGTGCTTGTTGGTCATCCATTGCTGCAACCTCATCCTCTGTTTTAAGACCCTTTCTGACTGCAGCGCGTCTCATAACATTTGGATCGATACCGTTCCCATCATCCCGTACAGTGATAAGGACATGGTTTCGTTTTCGTTCTGCGATAAGATCAACATTCCCTATCTCAGATTTACCTTTAGCCTTTCGTTCTTCAGGTGTCTCGACCCCATGGTCAACAGAGTTTCTTAGGAGATGAACAAGGGGATCACCTATCTCATCAAGGACCGTTCGATCCAGTTCAATCCCTTCACCTTCAATGTTAAGATTGATCTTTTTATCGTTTTCCTTTGCAATATCTCGTACCATTCGAGGGAACCTGTTGAAGATATGGCTCATTGGTATCATTCGTATGTTCATGATCTTGTCTTGTAGCTCTGTTGTAAGCCTATCAAAGGTGTTGATGGTCTCTGAGAGAACATCAATATTATAATCAATCGCGATTTGACCTAATCGACCTTTGCTAATGACTAGTTCTCCAATGAGGTTCATGAAATCATCAAGTTGATCCATGTCAACCCGGATGCTTTGACTTCGCTTTGCTTCCTGTTTTCCTTTATTTTGTTGACCTGCAGCAGGACCGTTACTTTGCACATCTTGCTTCTGTTCAGGTTGTGGATCTTGTATATCAGTTTTTTGACCTGCATCTTTTTCTCCACTTGTTACCTCTTCGATCCCTTTTGTTTCTCCAAGTGTAAGCGTATCATTTTTAAGAAGGAGCGGTGTAACGTATCGTTTACTAAGCTCGGACACCGTATTGATCTGCTGTTGAACAAAATCTATATCATTTGCTGCGGAGAGGATAAGTTCAAAACCTTCCTCAAAATTTCCATCCTCAATAGCAGCTTCATCAGGTTTTGCATAAAAGATATCACCGATATCATGAAGTTTTTTAAGAAGAAGAAATGCTCGTATCGACTTCATTTTACATGTTTCATCAACAGTGATATCAAGTTTGTAGACATTGATACCTTTATCAAGCTCTTTCATGAGACTTTTCTCTGTTTTTTTATCAATGGACAATGTTATCTTTTCGGGTTTCTTGTCTTGTTTCTTCTGTTTAATCGAATCAACCTTCTTTCCTGAATCACCCTTCGCAATGAACTCCTCTAATTTTGATATGAGCGGAGCAGTATCGAAACTCGTTGCATCTGCTTCCGCGATATCCTCAACCATTTTTTCCAATCCATCAAAACAATCAAAGATAAGATCAACGAGTTCCGTGTTAACCTCAATCTGATTATTCCGTACAAGATCAAGGGTGTCCTCCGTTCTATGCGAGAGTTTTTGAATGCTATCATAGTTCATCGCTGCAGCCATTCCCTTAAGAGTATGTGCTGCTCTAAAGATCTTGTTCATCGCTTCCTTGTCTTTTGGATTCTCTTCAAAATCAACAAGCGTCTGATTCAATGTTTGCAGATGCTCCCTTGCTTCTTCGACAAACATGTCCTTATATTCTGACATTTTCTTATCCTGCCTTTCCTCTCATCTTCCTTACCATCTGTACCGCATAGGAGGGTATCTGATCAAGAGGAAGTATTTTATCAACTACACCTAATTTAATTGCTGCTTGTGGCATACCAAAGATGATACTTGTCTTTTCATCTTGAGCGATAGTGTATCCACCTTTTGCTTTCACTAGGCCCATACTGTTTGCCCCATCCTGACCCATCCCTGTGAGAATGACTGCTACCGTGTTTTTCCCATAGCTATTTGCTGCTGATGTGAAGGTGATATCCACTGCGGGTCGTACCCCATGGATCCGTTCATCTTGATTGAGCGTGACATATCGTTTTCTTTTTCCATTCATCATCTTTTCGGCAACTGTCATATGGTAATCACCAGGGGCAATAAGGACAAGTCCCGGTTGTATCTCATCACCCTCTTGTGCCTCTTTTACGCGTAATGGTGATATTTTATCCAATCGTTCAGCAAGGTTCTTTGTAAACAACGGTGGCATATGCTGAACAAGAAGAACACCTACAGGAAGATCTCCTGGAATCTGTGGGATCAATGCTGATAGTGTTTGTGGGCCACCAGTGCTCGTTCCTATGAGAAGGATACCCTCAGATCCAATGGAACTTACTTTCCGTGGCATTTTTTTTTGTTTACTTGCCTCCCGTATCTTCTGAAGGAATAATTTTGAGATGGATCTCATTGACATGCCATCGGACGGCTTTGCAATATAATCAACCGCACCGACTTCAAGGGCAAGTTTGACGTTTTGCATGTCATTAGTTGTATCGCTGCTGAAAATGATGATTGGTACGAAACCCTCTTTGAGGATGGCATGGGTTGCTTCCACACCATTCATCTCAGGCATGTCAAGGTCCATGATGATGACATCAGGATGATGTCTGTGAAATTGATCGATTGCTTCTTTACCGGTCGACGCAGTACCGACAAGTTCTATGTCAGATTGACCGGTGACGATGTCTGATGCGGTTTTTATGAAAAATGGTGAATCATCAACGATCATGGTCTTTATCTTACCGCTCTGATACCCAGGTAGATTTTGATTGTTTGGAAAAGGTGTTTGAATTGCTTTTACTGACATCCTTAAGTTTGCTCTTCCAGCGGATTTCACCTTTTGTATGATGTCCCTTCCGATGGTACCGATATCAGTAGAAATGGATCCTGATGGTTTACATATAAAATCAACGGCTCCGGCTTGAAGTGCATCCATGGTCACATCAGCCCCTTGACTGGTCAATGCACTTACCATAACAACGGGTATTGGATCTCGTTTCATGATCTCCTTTACCGCCTCGATGCCGTTCATCTCAGGCATTTCCACATCCATGGTTATGACGTCTGGGCGTTGCAACCTAATCTTTTCCAATGCATCTTTTCCATTGTGGGCCATATCGCTGACTTCGATAGTGGGATCCGATCGAAGGATATCACTAATCATCCTTCGCATTAATGCAGAATCATCGACCACAAGGACTTTGATGCCCATCTTTATTTCCTCCAAAAAAAAAATCATTTGTTATTTTTGGAGGGATGTTATCCAAGGACTTTTTCTATTTCTTCGAGCACCTGTGGTGCCTGGAATGGTTTTACAATGTATCCTTTTGCACCTGCCTGTATCGCTTCCTTTACTTTGGATTCTTGTCCTACCGCTGTTACCATGATGATCTTTGCATTGGCATCGCCTGAGACGATGTTTCGTACTGCATCGATTCCTTCCATGTTTGGCATGACGATGTCCATGGTCACGATATCAGGTTTCGTTTGTTTGTATTTGTCTATGGCTTCCAATCCATCGGATGCTTCGGCAACGATCTCAAATCCTTTTGGTTTAAGGATGTTTGCAAGCATCATTCGCATGAATTTTGTGTCATCTACTAACATTATTTTTTTTCCCATACGGCCCTCTTCTCCGCTTAACCATCGTTTTGTTTATCTAATTTTCCAAATTTCCAAATTTTTTAATCATCCACCAACATTTTTCTTCATATATTCAACAATCTGTTTTGTACCTTTCTCTGTTAACTCATATTCCTCATCACCGGTAACTCGAAGGATATCGATGGTTACCAGTTCATTAACCATTTTCTGTAATTCTTCAATTTTGATCCCAAGCATCTCTGTTGCCATTGCTGCATCAATATCGCTTGTATACATCATTTGAAGGAGCATGAGTTGTTGCTCATTGAGCTCAACATCATCATCCTCTCCTTTTCGCACGTTTGAAACGAGTTTGATATACGTATCAAGCAATGATACAGATCGAGGATCTGCATTAATCAGCGTTGAAATCAGGATGCCATTCTTTTGGTATTTTATGGTGACCGATGAAGGATCCCCATTTTTCAAACCAATCTCATAATCATCGATCTGTGCAAGATTAATCGTCTCTTGTTGTTTCTTTCCTAACCATTCCGCGGTGAGTACAAGATCTGTTTTTTTAAGATAGATATTACCGTTAACTGGTTTTTTGTCTAAATGTATCTTTCCACCCTCACTGAAAGGGCAGACATAATCAACCTCTTTTCCATTTGTTAACAGAACAGAGAGATAGTTCTTTATCTTCTTAGCGTTTTCATGTGTTGTTGAAAGAAGAGTTACGGTCTCATTCCCATTCACTTTGTGATGTATTGGTATTATAGTAGTTGCTCCGACGACCTTTTTCCATAATTCTATTTTTCTGTCGACATCTGTTATATCATTGAAAGGTAACGTCTTCTTCTGATCATCTACGACTTTGTTGTTCACTTCAGGTACAATCGAAATCTTTTCTGTGGTTAACGTAAAATAACCTTGGGAAAGCCGTTTCTCATTCTTTTTATCCTTGAGATCTGGTACATCGTAGATGAATTGAAGGAATAATTCATTTATCAATGTCTTTTCTTCAGCCATACTCAAGTCGCTTTCCCTTAATTTCCTGAAATTCTATTTCGCCAGGTTTCTGGATTACTTTTGGTTACAATTCCAGTGTTAGTGGTATAGGGGTATAGAGTTAGAAATTTACAGAGTCCATCCCATCCTCAAACCATGTATCCTTTCATCCACCTAAACGAACACATTTGAATTAAAAACCAACTATATAAAAGTAGGTGGTTTATTTTAAAATGTGTAATAATGCTCCAATTATATCAATAATTATATGATTATTATTTCATCCTTGATTTATTCTCATTTTGCTGTTCAATGACCCATAGTCCAATTGGTCGAACCGAGTTTGCTGAGACCATCTTTGATTTTGTCCAGTCCATCAGTTCTGTTCTTGTTAATGTTTGACAGCAGTGTTCACAAGCAAAGAATTCGTCATCGACGACGAGGCCCGATAGATTTTTTCCAAGAACAATTTCCGAATGGCAAAGATCACAGGTGACCTTTGATGAATCGGTCCATCCGACGATCTCAGGTTTCATCATTGTCACATTCACTTGATCAGGATTCGTTAAATCTGATGTTGTTTCATCGTCAAATGTTTCATCATCATCTGATAAGTTTTCCGATATGTCATCAGTTACTGGCTCTGGTTCCTTTTTTTGTATGGGTTCTTGTTGTTTGCTGGTTCCCTTTCTTAGCTCATGTATATGCGCAATGATCTCATCAATTTCAGTTTGGTCCATACTCACTCCACCCATGTTAAGTAACAGTTAAATATATTGTAATGTTTTATAGGTTTTTCCCTATTTACAAAGTTCAGCGGGTAAGTACTTTACTATTTTTTTTCAAATATTTAACATCAAATTGGAGAATAATGGCTAAAAATTTGAATAATTCCGACATTTTTAAATAAGGGGCTATCGATTTTCCAGAAAAATTGTTGCCACTTTGGAGGTGGAAATAGGATGGTTGCGCTCTATCGGGCGTTTATCAGTTGAGAGTGCACGGGGTGCACCTCTTTATCTAATTTAGGATAAGTGCTGTTGCTATCCTTTTTCCAGCGTGGCTCACAAGCATAGATTGAAAAAGGAAAGGTGGAAAATAGATGGGCGCATGGGACGATTTGAAGATAAGTAAGAAGCTAGTGATAGGATTTGCAGCCTTGATAATTTTGTCAGCGGCTGTAGGTTACGTTGGATTCAACGGACTTAGTGAATATGCAACAAGAGTTGAAAACGCAAATCTGGCAAACGAGATCGAACTACTTGGTACAGAGGTGCGGGGTGAGATGAAGAATTTCCAGATCGTCGGCTTCGATGATTATGGAGGACGAGGACAAACCCCTGTGGAAGCAAAAGAGGAACTCGACACTCAGATAACATCTAAGATTGCTCAACTGAGAAGCCTGTTTGCTGATGCAGCAGATATCGCTGAACTGGATGGCTTAAAATCATATTATGATAAATATATGACCTCCTTCGAAAGTTATATTGATGCATATCAAACCCAACAGGATGAGATCACTGCGATGGATACAGCAGCAGATAACCTGATGACTCAATGTAATCAACTTATCGCGGATCAAGAATCAAAACTAACTGAAGAAATCAATGCTGGTGTTAGTACATCAAGTCTTCTTGCACGACAAACGCAATTGAGCAGCGCAAATCGTGTAATTGATTACGTGAATAAAATGAGGATCACCGCGAAAAACATCATTGCTACTGGTGATTCCACATATATCGCTGAATGGCGTAGTGAACTACAGGCTGCAGAAACTGAGATAAACAGTTTGAAAGCAACGTTTGCAGATGCCGCAAACATCAACCAAGCAAACGCAATAATCACAGCATTATCTAATTATGGTACAGCAGGAGAGAAGTTCATTTCTGCAGAGGAAGATTTAGAGACCTCAGTTGAAAGCGCGATAGAAAATGGTAACCTATACGGCGAATCCGCGACCACACTCCACGCAGGTCAGATGGTTAAAATGGAAGCATCACAAGCATCATCCACCTCACTCATCGTCGTCTTCATCGCACTCGCCATTGTCATAGGAATCATCCTTGCACTTA
>CAYPIF010000080.1:0-10391 GCA_964410735.1 uncultured Thermoplasmatales archaeon | reverse complement strand
GCGGCTAAGCTAACATAAAAAATCATCAAAAAGTATATTATCTACCATGCAGAATAATTTTAAGTGCTAAATTCTAGGTAGAAATGTAACCTACTGAGATAGCCATTATTTAATTTATCTGGTCTTTGGTACAGATCAGGTGAGCCATATTTTTTTGATCTTTTGGCCCAGCTTATGTTCGCAAATATGTTATAAAGTATCTTTGGAAAAATAGGTTTTGAGAGGATCTGTACGGCTCTTTCTGAAATTGTTTGGGTTTCAACGAGATCTTGGATGGTGAGATGCAGTGCGGTCATTAGTCGTTTTGATCGATGTTTGATCTGTTCGATTGGTTTTCCTCCGATTACTCCCCCAGCACCTATTGTTAATCCTCCGATGAAGGTATCTTGGCATTCCTTGCTGAAGTTTTCGATCATGTCCACGGCAAGTTGTGATTGATGTGGCTCTGGGAATCCAGAATTTACGATAGTAAATATCTTTTGATCGGTTTTTTTGGTCATATGTTCGCTCATTGTTTCTAAAACTTGTATTAATGGTCCTGGGATGCTATCAACATAAAGTGGAAAGATGATGCCAATGATATCCGTTTGATCTGTTTTGATGAGTAATTCTTCCATGGTTGTTTCATTGGTGATCGCTTGATGAGCAAAGAGAATGTCAACGGTCCATCCTTGTTTTGATAATCCATTTTTGAGGTAATCGGCTATGGCATAGGATGTGGAGTGTTTGAGTCTGGGGCTTCCAATGATCATGACTAGTTTCTGTGACATATACTATTCGCTCCCCACCACTTTCAGCAGTGTTTTAGAGAGTTTTTCTTTGTATTCCGTGTCCTGTTCATTGATGATACATTGTGCAGTTTTCGGTGGTGTGAAATTTAGGGCGTTTCTTTCCAGTAATCTTTTGAACAATCCTTCTTTTTTTTCATTAGGATTTTTGAGGATGCCGATGCTTATGAGATTTGGATAGGTCTCGTATCGTTTTGTGTGATGTGTCTCTCCGTGATATTTTCTGAAAAAAGGGAGCACCAGTGGTATGATTCTATCTATTGCAGATTTCAGTTGGCTCTGGTATCCACCAAAACTGATACAGGAAAGTAATATCACCGTGTCCGAGTTTATGAATTCATGAGCGACAGTGTTTCCATCATCATTCAGGATACATGACCCAGGGGTTTTGGTCCAGCAATGAAAACATCCCTGGCAGGGTTGTATTTGAAGTTTTGAGATATCTAATGTGTTCAAAGTGCAACCGTTTGTTGTTGTTATGGACTTGATCTCTTGGATGATTTTAGAGAGAAATGTATCATAATTTGTATCAGTATGATATAATGTGATGGTCTGTCCCATGGCAAAAGCTATCGCACTTTTATTAAAATAATTTGTTCAATGTAACGATCAATCCCGCATCGTTCATTAGATTTTTTTTCAAATGTTTTTACTTTAAATGGTTTATATCATAGTAACATTATTAAAGAATGTACTATTTTGATACTATTGGAAGGTTTCTTCCACTGACATATAAGGCTACTTTGAACATGAGGACTCATGTATTTACAGACTATTGATGAGATATGATACTAGTATCGTTTGGGAAAAAACTCATGCCATTCATTCTTTGTATGATTTTATTATCTCAGACTACAACACAGCTAACCTCATCCTCAGATAAATTTACAGTTCTCTCCACTGGTGATCCAACCGTGATCCGTGTTGCCATTTATGTTGGTGATGGAGATGAACTTTGGGTAAGTAATATCTTTAATTACCAGTGGACGGTGAATGGACAAGTGTTCATGTTCCAACCAACGATCATCTATGCAGAAGATGTTATAGGGTCTGGCCCCAATCCGTTGACCCGTGATCGTTTTGATGTCTTGTTGATCGGTGCCAGTGCCCGTTCTTATCTTGTCCATGGTGTTTCCAGTTTGTGGAAAGAGAAGATACGATCGTTTGTTTCTGAGGGTGGTGGATATATCGGTCTGTGTGCCGGAGCGATCCTTGCATCCTGCGGATTTGAACATCCCACCTCATCATTTCATAACCTTGTGAACCATAATATGCTAGAGATCGCTAATGTGAATATCAATGATGAGTTCTTTGGTGAATTACAATATGTTTTGAAAAATGGTTTTTCGATGGACCAATGGGTTCAGACTGAAAATAAGACCCTGGGATATGTTGATATTAACACAAGCGTGGTCTCAACTGATGAAAATGTGATATTTTCTTGTTACGATCAGCCATATCGGCATTTGACGTATGCGGGTGGGCCAGGGTTTCTACCAGCATGTCGAACGGATCCGGTCTATGGGAATATCACACCACTTCTTTTGTATAATGAGGAATTGATGAACACAAAACCACTCCATTATTACCGACCAACATCAGATGGATGGGTGATCTGGAAAAATGTTACAACCGATCTGCTTGGTACCTGTGCTGGTATGATGACCTCGTATGGCTCTGGTCGCGTTATACTCTATGGCCCCCATCCTGAATTGCTGCTTACCGTTAATGGGACTGTCCATGAATTTTTAGGAAAAGGACTTTCCTTATATCTACCGCGATTCCTTCAACCGACGCAATATGTTTTCAGTTATGTTGGTGACATGGCCTCGTATAGTAATTATTGGGTCATACGAAGATCTGTCGCATATGCGGGTCACGTTGATACTGACTCGTTGCCACCCGTGGAGGAGACCAAGATCGTCTGTGTTCGCCCCTGGTCGATCCAACATATGGTGTTCTTCAATGATGAACAGTTGTTCGCCAATCTATCAACACTCGTGTTGATGTTTCCGAAAAATAGGGAAAAAGAACACATCCCGCTTATTATTGGGGACATCACGGTCATAGCCTATACGTTACATTGCGATGAGAGTATCATTGTTGATCTTTGTATTGATGGTGAACATATTGAAACTTTGGCTCCAGCGTGGAATGATGATCAGATAAAGGCGATTGCGTATACGAAAACGATTGCACAACCGTTGTATGGATTGCATACGGTAACGTTTACCGCTACAAATGATGAGGGAAATCGTGCATGGGATAGCTTTGATGCATTCTTTGTATCTCCCTGAAAATGAGATACTCCAATCATTTTTTTTATTAATGTCTCAATATCGATCATTATATCCTCAAGACGTTTCTCCAGAAGGTCAATGGAATCTTTTACTCCTTTGTTATATAATTCCATTCCTACGGTTTGTAAAAAAAGATCTAGGAGATCCTCTGCTGCGATGATACCGATTTCTTCGTTTCGTTCAGTATGATACTAATCAATGATTTCCTGAATGTATGTTTGTCTTTGTTCATTGGAACGCATCTCCCAACTACGTTTTACCTTACTCATGTTCTTATGTGTTACTGTTGAAATATTTTAAAAATCTTCGATGGCCTTTTGGAAGTATGTTTTTTCCAGGTTTTTTATGGATGACCATATTGATCAAAAACAGGATATCTTTAGACTACCTAACTTATTGTATATCGGTCTGGTATGGAGGAAATAGAGGAGAATGAAATATGAAGGTCGAATGGATCGATCATAAGGGTAAGGATATTTTATTTGTGGACTATTCTGGAGCAAAGAATGATGAGGAATTGATCAATATACTGCATAAGGAAGTTGAGATCGAGAACACATGTTCTGAGAAGATATTATGTCTTGTTATTGTTGAAGGATGCCATGCGGGTCCTAAGTATCTAAGTGAATTGCATAAACTTGGGAAAGAGGTTCGGTATTTGAAGGTTGCTAAAACGGTAGCCTTAGGTTTGAAAGGTGCTCAAAAGAGATCATTCGGTACCTATGTAAGGTTCACTGGAGCGGTCAATAAGCCATTTGAGAATGATGTAGAAGCAAAGGAATGATCAATATAGTGATCTATAATGCCATAAGTTACATCCTCTGATTAATTTACGATTCATATCATTTGCAATAGAATGATGATATCCTGCAGGTGATGAGTTCACACATGGGATCCATATTAGGGAATACATGTGCGATTTACCCTTACAGATATCATAAAATTAAAAAATATTTAATTTTGTAAGGGTAAAGTCTGCAATAACCAGTAAGCAATACCTAAAAGGATTTTCTATTTTGATGTTTATCATGAATGAAAGGTGGCATGTTCAAATTGGTTCCCAGGTTTTAAGATTTTTAAATACTGTTTAGTACAATGTTGCATTTCTAATCTTAAGGTTTTTGGGATAGTGTTGTTCGAATTTTTTTTTCAGGTATATACTTTTATTTATTCATGTTTTTAGCCCAATATATATAAATTATCTTGAGATGTGAGGTATGATACGATGACTCTTGATAAAACGAAAAAAATTGTAGTGGTCGGAGGTGGAGGGATCGGTGGCATAACTGCTGCGTATCTTAAAGATGCTTCATTTGATGTCACCTTGTATGATATCGATGAGGCTCACGTTGAACATATTAACAAAAATGGATTGGTCATTGATGGTGTGAGAGGGAAGAAAACCGTTATGCTACCTGCGGTTACCTCACTTACGGGAACCTTTGATATTTTCTTTTTATCGGTGAAAAGTCTTCACACCGTAGATGCATTGAACACCATTAAGGACCATATGAACTCATCATCAGTGGTAGTATCCCTTCAGAATGGGATCAATGAAGAGATTATAAGTGAAAAGATCAGTGAAAAACAAACCATTGGTTGTGTTGTTGGTTGGGGTGCTACCAATCTTGGTCCGGGTCATCTCAGTCAGACATCTAAAGGGAAGTTCATCATTGGCCGGTTAGATGGCACGGTCGATCCGCAACTGGAAGATGTCAAAAATATCCTTGATCAGGTAACTGAGACGGTCATCACTGATAACATCCTTGGGCATCTGTGGTCGAAATTGTTGATCAATTGTTGCATTGCAACCATTGGAGTATGTTTTGCTGCTGATGTTAAAAAACTGGTTTCAAACCAAAAGATGATCCCTATCATGGTCGGACTCACGGAGGAACTGGTGAGGGTTGCCGAGTATGCTGAGATACGTTTAGAAAAGTTCGAAGATGTTTTGGATATGGGATTATTTCGCATTAATGATTTTGATGATTATAAACGCGCTGTTGCCATTATGAAACTAGCGGGAAGGCAACATAAAGGGATCAAATCATCGATGTGGCAGGATGTGGAAAAGGGCAGGAGAACTGAGATTGATTACATCAATGGTTACGTTGAAAGGAAAGCGATTGAGTTAGGCATATCAACTCCGATGAACAAGGCTTTGATCCAGTTAGTAAAGGATATTGAACAGGGTAAGAGATCACCGTCGGAAGAAAATGTTGAGGTGTTTTATGAAAACGTTCGAATCCCTCAAAAATGGATACAGTATGACATTGATGCTGATCCTTACGTGGATCTGGCATTATTCAATTTGCCAAGTAATTATAAACATGAGCAATTAGCGAAGGTGAATGGACTGCAGGTTGTGGGCTTACTTACTGCGTTCTCTAAGGCCTTTGAAAAATTAACGAATTCCGTCATTGGAAAATTGTTCGTGAGAAAAAGTGCTTGGGAACTGGTAAACCTCGTATTATCAAAATATATCGAGCAACTGGGAGAAAAATTTGCTCGTAACGTTATGCAAAGTTTTAGCATTGAGGAAAAGGATGCAGCATCCATTGTTCAGATCTATTCGTTTTTTCTCACCATGCAACATATACCGTATGAAGTTATGAAGTTGACAAAAGAGGGATCAACATTGTTTATTCCTAAGGATGGGGATCCTTATGTTGATGCTGCAAAACTATTGAATGTAACAGAGAAAATCGAAACTCCGATCACCATTCAGTTATTGAAAGCGATGGTCCCTGCGGTCAATGATACCATTGGTTTTCAATTTGAAGAAACAGAACTGAAAGAGAAACAAGGATATCAGATCACGGTACGATCGACCTAATATCCCCCCTTTGTCCAATTATTTGGTACATATTAATCATGTATGAGGTAAAGAGAGTGGAGTTTTGAACGAGAAGAATTTCTGACTGGTGATGAGTTTCTCCTCGTAAGTCATAGTACCCATTCCATGTAATAATTACCCTCACATTATGTATAATTTTATAATATATATATTTTTGTAAGGGTAATTATTGTAGGTATTTCTCGTATTCCTTAACATATCTTTTAAAGAACCATAGAACAAATGGTTCATCGTCCGTATTCAGTTGACTTCTCTCCAGTGCTGTATAGTAGCTGTTTCTTTTTGAATAATCAATAATTAACATTGGATAGTGCTTTTTGTGTAGTACATAGTTCATCAGAAGACGTGATAGTCGACCATTTCCATCACCAAATGGATGAATACTTACAAATTTTAGATGAGTGAGCGCTGCAAGATGTACTGGATGAAGTTTATTTTTCTGTTGGTTATACCATTCAAAGAATTCTCTAAGGAGTATATCAAGGTCTATTGGGTGAGGTGGTGTATAGTTGCTCCCTGAAATTGCAACATCATATGATCGTATGTTACCTGCTTGATCCCCTTTTGTTTGTTTGAAAAGTTCTTTATGCCAATGAAGAACGTTTGCTATGGTCAGGTTGTGTTCATAGTTGATCATTTCATAAAAGATTTTTTTATGCTGTTCTGTTTCTTTGACATCTTCTATTGGCCTTCTTGACGGAGTTATACCTTTTTCTAAAAGGAGAGCGGTTTCTTGTCTGGTAATTGCTGATCCTTCGATTTTATTTGAAGCATAGGTAAATTGTATAGCGAACTGTTCAAGTTTCTTGTTTTGGATCGATGGTGGTGTTTTTTTAGTATCTTTCTGAAAGTTTTCCTTTATTGCTTCGAATTTTTTATACCATATCTTTTGATAGAGTTCTGTTAGAAACCGTTGTTTGATCGTATCAATATCTTTCGGAATGTTTTTCCCAAGGTATTTTTCTTCATAGTGTACGTTTCCGTTCTTCCGATAGGTATGTTGAAGATAATAATAGGTGTTGTTTGAGATTTCTTTTTTCTTGATCGAAACCATACTACTATATTACCCTTACAAATTTATAAATTTTTCTTAATATTATGAATTGTAAGGGCAAATATTGAAGGAATACATATCCGCCAAAAGTTTCCATCAAAGTGTATACATGATCGCTTTAAAGGAGCAAAGCGATATTTTCACCGTTATGGCTGCCGAGTTGAATATATGAAGGATAGCAGTTAGTTATGGGGCCACTAGGAGATCTTTAGATTTTTTGTTGATTTTGTTTTACGCATTATTTGTTGATCAACTCTAGATATGGTTGAAATACTTCTTCTTGTGAATAAAACACCATGTTTCCTTCAGGGTCTAAGTCTCCTTCGCATGAAAGGACCCAGTACGCAGCAGGTGTTTTTGGTTCCACAAATACCTTGATATCGCTAGATTCTGGGTTTATATTACCATCATCTTTGACCAATACCTTCCAATCAACAGGGATAGGATCAACAGGTGAACTAGCCCCCATCCTATCAATGAACTCTTGTGAAAGGGTCTCGTTAAACGTATATCCTTTAACAGTTCCTTCTTCACTATATATGGTGGTAGGTATTTCGTCTATGTTTGCTTCTTCGACATATTTGTTGTTATACTGGAAGGTTGCAACAAAAAGCTGCTCCCAATCATTCTGATCATACGGTGCTCCATTGGTACCATGAGAGTAATCAAGAACACTTGGCTTGTACATCCAATAATAATTCATCACACTTACATAGTCATAATATGTGTCTTTGAATTCTGCACTAGGGTAGAACCAGGGTATATACGACATATTATCAATACCCTCAAAATCCACATTGGATAAACCTACGCTGTGACCAAGTTCATGCATTGCAGCTGCAGAAAATGCAACATACTGCCGTCTGACGGTTGGTAAAATCCCTCGATTCATCAAATTCTTAATGTTCTTAACTGGGTTTTTGGTTATAAAATCAGGGATGAATGTACAGTCATAAAAATTACCGATAGCCGGATGATTGAAACCTCCTTCATTACCAATTAACAGGTATCTAAAAACACCTCGTCGTTCCTCAGCAAAATAATGATAATAGAATTGTGATATCATACCTGAATCCTGTGAGACCTGTTTGATATATGGTACTTCTTGACCGCCACCATTACTTGGTCCATCTGGCCATCCATCATCGAATATCAACTTGATGTTATTCTCAGCATATTTTTCAATAATTGCTTGTTGACATTCAACAGGGAACATATGAACATGATCAAAAACCCCTCCTGCCTCCATAAAATCCACCTCAACATAAACATTCTGGATATATGGATCTGCAAACCATTTGGACATCATATATTCTTCAGTGTTTTCTAGACCATCAATATCAGGATCTAGGTTGGCATGGTCGTCCCATGTAAATGGGTCATAACCCCAACGCCATTCCCACGATGTTGGTATGCCGTCGTTATCTGGGTCAAGTTTTGAATCATCGACTGTTGGGTCTGTTCCAAGGACATTGACTTCAACCCAGTAAGGGATATAATCACGGTCATAATCCATTTGATACAGGTTGAACCAGACCTCGAACGTATCCCCAAGATAATATCCATATCCATCATTATCCATAAAATAATCATCGCCAGACCAACGACCAGTACGATAATCATATGTTACCGTAAACTCATCACGAACAACATCGGAACTTCTAAGCCCTAGAATACCAGTTGGGACAACTTCCACAAGTTGTAATGTGACAGTTGATTCTTCTTGTTCCTCATCAGCGTCCTTTACGATCTTATTTTCTTCGAACATGGTGTCCCATGTGTTAAAATAAACTGTAGCTGTTGTAGAATGTTGAGCGATGTCTTTACTAACGTATTCTAAACCATCCATGTTAGATATGAAGTAAAAAGTAGGCGCTGTCTTCCATGAATTGCCCGCGGAGGTTAAGGCATCATAGAGACCTCTATGTCGGATCCTTTTCACCTCTAATACAAGACCTTGATTCACTAGTGGGCTTATGCGGTCATCAATTTCTATTACTTTTGTTTCTTCTCTCTCGTCTTTCTCTTCTTCTACATTTAAAAACATATAGATGCCGATACTTCCTATTAAAAGCATCGCCAGTATCGCTACTGCCAGTATCTTATTACCAAATTTCTTATCCTTCATTTTAAAACCCCATTAATTATGTTCACCCTTGCAATACTCCTTCCCCCAATGAGGACATATTCTTTACAAGATCATATGGCGATGAATGAAAACTTCCAGTTCTTTTAGGTGGCCCTTTCTTTGCATCATATTCAAAGAATTCTGCTATCGATCCTATGAATATCATTATAAGTGGAATTCCACTGGGAATTGGAAATGTATTTTCAAATTGTTCGATCGTATCATTCATATAGCCCAATTTTAAACCCAACCATCTTAGTAGGTTACCTCTTTTGATCACATACCTATCTGTTTCCTAAGAGGGATGTAAGATTAGAATATATGTATATATAGTGGTCTTATTTATAATTTGTTTAATATTATATATATGAAGTTGAGTAAACCACTAAAAAGATCTCTTGTTGAATCGATCAACTGCCGCTGTTGATAATTCTACCTGCCAAAATTCATATATGAAAGTTTGCGGGCATGAATCAGAGTCTTTATAGTAATTGATCAAAAAAGATGATGATGCATTGCAATGAGCGTTTTCTCATCAAAAAATAGTATCATACAACTTTGCTAATCTATTATCCGAACACCACTAATCATTAGAAACTCTTAAATCCAAGTTAAAAAATCAAAAAGATTTAAACCTATCTAACACTATTGGTACATCAATGAGTACCCTTATGTATCCTTCTATTGAAGAGGTTCAATATTACAACACCATTGCTATAGAGATGTTCAGAAAAAGCAAGCATGATCAAGCAAAAACGATCAATAATCATTTTATTGAAAACGTTCTTGATACAGTGAAAGACACGGGCGAGGATCTTTATGATAAGGCCGCTATACTTTTATTTGAATTGACACATATTCATGCATTTGAAAGTGGTAATAAACGGACCGCTTTTCTTACAACAAAAAAATTTATCCTACAAAACGACGGTAAATTTAATATACCTGATACAACAGATAATGCAAGGATAATGATCGGAATTAGAGAGCAATATTACTCTCTCGAAGAAATTAGAGAGTGGATTGAAAATGGCAGGATCAAAGAATTTAGAAGATAAAATACCGGAAAAGACCCGAAAAAAGATTGCTGAGGAAGAATTTCGAGAGATAATAAAAATTGCAAATGGACATAGAAAAACACTCAGCGAACTCGCCAAACATTGATTTTTTGTATTTGTTTAGCTAATCTGTTATTCTCCTTTGATAAAATAGAAAAATCCTTCAGCTATGAGTGTCTTACATCTCAATTGGATGGATGGGATGC
>CAYPIF010000079.1:0-3888 GCA_964410735.1 uncultured Thermoplasmatales archaeon | reverse complement strand
AAGTGGGATTATTTGATCATTTTCCACCTTATACATCTCGTCGCCGACACATTCTTCAAGATAGAAACCCATAATCTCCGTGGTTGTATCTTGGAGAATAACAGGGTTATTTATTTGGTCTATCGCGCCTACAACTTCGAGCATAGAATCTTTCTCAACATCGTCCCCATGATGGGGCATACTCGCGAAATCTCCTGCGTCACGATTTCCCGGATCTGCTATGACCGCACTGCTCGGGAGGATAAAAAACAATGCAATCAATAGGGAAATACCTATTCTTTTTATTTTTAGATTTTTGTTCAAAATTTTTCACGTTCCTGTTGCACCTTTGTTGGGCACACCCTTATGGTGTGCCGCGTGCAACGGAAAAAAATATTGTAGAATTTTTTGTCATATTCAAAATCAGGCCGCATCTAACTAGTTGAAATGGTTAATTTAAGAAAATCTTTCAATCGAAGTATTATTAACAAAAATATTTATATATATTTGAACATAATATTATATCAAAAACAAAACAACAATAAAATGAATACATGATTTGTTGATAGATAGTAACAAAATTAAGGGGGATTATGAATGTATGGGCCAATAGTAACGAATAAAAAAAATATGAAAAAAACAATGATTGTTTTACTTACCATTCTTCTTTTAACAAGCTTTATACCCCTAAACGTTCAGTCAGCCATAAAACAAGAAATACATCCAAAACAGACAACAACATCATATTACACGATTAAAAGCATCTCAGAAGACCAAGATAGTTCGATCAGACAGATCAGTATTGATGACACTAGAAAAGATGGAGTATGGATAAACGTAACAAAAGAACTATCACCACAGATCATACACCCCTGTGAGCCAGCCACCATATTCATAAACGTCTCTTCTGAAGGAATATCAACGGTTGAATATGCTCCTATTAATGTCGTAATGGTCATAGATAGATCAGGAAGCATGGAAAATATATACGATGAGCATTCAGCTCTTTTTTGGGTAAAAGAGGCTGCGAAAGGTTTTGTTGGAGAATTAAACTTTTCAAAGGATAAAGTTGGTATCATCTCATACGGAACTCAAGTAACCCTTGAACAACCACTGACCGATGATGGGGAGATTGCAAACAGTTCCATCGATTCGATAACGATAGATCAGACTAATTGGGAGAGGGGGACCAATACAGGAGAAGGTTTACGGATCGCTCAACAACACCTCATTGGTAATTTAACAGAAGGAGCCATACCTATCATCATACTATTCTCTGACGGATGCCCTTCGATACACGGTATTGGTGAGGACATCAACCATGGAAATATATACGATCACTTTTGTGGAAATTGCCCAACAGATAATAACACTTGTGTTGCCTATGCTAGAGAACATGCAGACGAAGTGAAAAACAATGGTATAACGATTTTTACTGCAGGGTTCTTCGAAGGGATCTGTGACACATGCAATAACTGTGCAGAGGTACAGGATTATGCGAGGTGGTTATCTAAGGATATGGCATCGGATCCCATGTTCTTCTTCGATGCCCCGACATCTAATGATATTGAAGGTATTTTCCTTGATATTTCCCAGCACGTTGAGGAGATCATCATTACCGACCTTATAGTAACTGATTATTTACCAGAGGATATCATTGTTCTAACAACTGGCGGGGGAACATATACACTTTTGGAAAATGGAACCCAGAAGGTTGAATTCACGTTAGGAGCATTACCATTGAACACGACATGGAGTAATTCGTTTACGATAACAACTGATTTCGTGGGTGATGAGATAGTAACGAATTTACCATATTCACGGTTCACATACACAAAGAACACTACCCAATATATTGATATATTACCCTATCCAATAACGCTTAATGCTACACCACCTATCACTCTAACAAAGATGGGGCCCTCAGAGAGTGCACCTGGAGAGATACTCAACTACACAATAATCGTCGAAAACACAGGTCACTTGTCTTTGAACAACCTTGTTTTACAGGATATCCTCCCTCAAAAGGTTACCTTTACACCTGTAGAATCGAACATCCAGAGTGATTTTACTGGTTTCAACGAATCAAACTGGGACTATTATGATTTGAACCATACAATAAATATACATGATTTGTCACTACCTATTGGCCAAACAATACATGTGAATCTATCGGTACTTGTCAATGCAGATGCAACAGGTTCCATTATTAACGAGGTCATTGCAGGGTATTCAACAGATGAAATACAATGCGATTCGTTTGGTTTTTGTTCAACAACCACCTCAACAGATATAACTAATGGAACTGCTTCAATCGACATCAAGAAAACCGTTGAACCAACACAGGTATTTCCATTATCAAACATAACGTATACAATAACAGTTACAAACGATGGAGATTGTCTTTTGGATCCAGTGATTGTAACAGATCTCTTACCCTCCACTATCACGTATCTTTCAAGTATACCCTCGGGGGTAGAAGGACCACAAGGTACAATAACATGGAACTTAGGAGCGATAGATGTTGATGAAACTAGAACGATATCACTTGTTTGCTCTGTTGATATGGATGCAACAGGAATCCAAACCAACCTTGTAACGGTCTCTGGAACCTCAATATATGATTATGACGTCTTTGACAATGACACAGCAGATATAACCGTTCTACCACCTGTTGAGGTTGTTAAATCAGTTCATTATAATTGTAATGGACCCTGGGATGATGAGGGCATCATCATCGATATGAACGAGATCCATTATGATTGGTGCACGTTCAGGATCAATATTACGAATCTTATCGATGTGCCCTTGAATGTTACCGTGACCGACATCTTACCCAATGGTTTGTTCAATGGGAACCATTATTATCCTTTTTACCCAGATGGAGGAGATGACCACACCATTATCTGGTACTTGGATGGAATTCACCATGATCTCTTATATCCCGACCAGACAATGACCTTTGGTGTAAGAGGAGAGATGGGGAACTGCGACACCACCTATGTAAACCATGTATATGTATCAAGCAAGTATGGTTGCTCAGTAACCCGTATCGATACCGATAGTGCTTTTGTACGATGGGAGAATTGTAGCGAGATCCTTTCAATTAACCAAAGCATATTCGATAGAGGATTCCCAATAAGACATACAATGGATGGTGAATGGGCAGCTGCTCAGAATTTTACTCCAGGAACTAGTATGATAACGAGCGCCGGATTACTCCTTAGAACCTTTGGATCACCAGAATTCGATCTCACAGTTGAATTACGTGAAGGAGGTATCAATGGTCCATTAAAGGATTCTGTCACAGTAAATTCCGGGGAGATAGTATCTGATTGGCAATGGATAACAATCGATTTCAATGATGTGAATGTATCCTGTGGAGAGGAATATTTCATTATATGCCCACCAGCACCATCTAGTGTTACAACTAGTTTTGGGTATGAATGGGGATATGCCTTTGGAGATCAATATCCTGATGGAGCATTTTGGTTCACTCGAGATTCAGGGTCAACATGGCATGATCTACCAACAATGTATGATTTTGCTTTCAGGATATATGGTAAAAATTGATACGATTGGATAAATGAAGCTATGAAATAACCCAAAAAAAAACCAAACTTTTCTAATTATTTCCATAAAATATTTTTTTTGGCATGTTCTCAATCACACACATAGTTTCGCAAAAATGGTCTGTTTTAAACAAATGGATACTCCACCATGAAGTAACATAAATCTTTTTGCACCCCTATTATTTAATAAAACAGATAGCCCCCCATATTAGTAATTTATAAATTTAAATCAATTCAGGGCTTCATCCCGTAATTAACAGTTCAATTGCTAATTTTTAAATTTGCATTGCATCAAAATCATGTTTTCAATCGTTGGTTTAGCTATGAATGCTGATGT
>CAYPIF010000078.1:0-24535 GCA_964410735.1 uncultured Thermoplasmatales archaeon | reverse complement strand
TTCAGGATGTGTTAACATATCTTTCAAAGGTATGTATTGTTGATATAGATGGAAAGGACCATCTTGCTGAAGTAACAAAGCAAACAAAGAAGGTCATCGATCTTTTAGAGATACCTATTACCAAGAATCTGGGACTTTAGGGAATATCATAATAACCTTATTTTTTAAAGTATTTTCAAATAAGAAATCGATGTTTTTAAGAGGAGAATGAGGAGAGTGAGGATGGTGGTGAGGAGAGAGGTATAAAAATGGACCGTCCCCCATTCTCCCAGTAGACAAAATATAATTTTAATATATAAATATTATCCGAAAGTATAATACTCTTTTTGAATCTAAATCATCTTGAAAGATGGCTATTGAACATCTATTGCTCGTTGTACAATGGTAAAAAACTATTCATGTTATTCAATAGATGCTTTCAACATACATGCCTTACAGAAAGTGTGCGATGTTGGTTCCCCGCAGGATTGACAGGCATTCAATGGAACCGGGGGGTAGAGATGTACGAGAAGTTCCTTCATCGAATCATAGCTTCTGATGATACTATGGCGTGTCCCAGGATTTTGGTCTTCAAGCATGTAGAGTATCTCTTTGAAAGTACCTCGTAGGGCCTCAACAGCGTATGGACATTCAGCATCATGAAACTCTATCCCTTTTACTATTGCATACAGTGTATTCTCTTTTTCAGGTATCATCCGTAATGGCATCATCCGAGGAATAAGACCAGGTTGGACCTTTTTGTGTGGTCCAAGTCGAGCAAGTTTTTCCATATCCGCATTAACAAAGTTCATCAATATCGATTGGGCGATGTCATCAAGGTTATGGCCTGTTGCAAGTTTATCGATATGAAGGCTTTTTGCAAGTGTGTTAAGACAAAATCTGCGGAAGACGCCACAGTAACTGCATGCACCTATCTGAGATGGTTTTTTGATAACCACCTCATCCATAGTAGCACCAAACGTCTCCTTAAATGAAACAATATGTAGATCAACATTCAATTGTTCGCAGTTTTTTTTGACAATAGGGATGCTCTTATCCCGATACCCTTGTATTCCCTCATCGATTGTTAATGCAATGATCTCAACATCCGGACGTTTTGAGAACATCTCTTTTAATAAATGAAGGGTGACAAGACTATCCTTTCCACCTGAGACTGCCACCCCGATCTTTGCATGAGCCGGTGTTTTACCTTGTTGGCGAACCTCTTTTTTCACTCGACGGGCCACATAGTTGATAAAATGTTCAGTACAGAGATGTGTTCCATTATACCGAATATAGGTAACTGCAGGTTTTGAACACTTGCTACATCGCTTAGTCATACCTTATCATCATACACAAACAATCATAAAACTTTTTGGAGTAGATGCCCTATTATATGATTCCTTTTAGTATTGATGAAAGTGGTCTTCATGCAAAGTGTACCTCGCTTCATCTTTTGTGGAATCTCGTAAAACGAACTCAATTGAAGCAAATCAGTCTTAAATCAATACGTACCATTATATAGTCATACAAGTTACAAATACAAAAAATGTTGGCAACTAGAGAGGGTTGCAGCAAAGTTGAAAATGTGTTAGTAAGATTTGAGGATATCAGTTGATGTTCGAAAAGTGGGCAATGCAAAAGGGCGATGCTCTAGAAAAATGGTTTGGTAGAATAGAAAATATTAAACAATGAAATATTATGTCTCCCCTAGAATATACTGATATTATTTGGAAAAAAAAGCAATGTGGGAAGTGAAGTATGGCAGAAATTAGAATACAAAACATTGTCGCATCCGCAAAATTCTCGGAGAAATTGGATCTTGACCTAATAGCACAATCCCTGGAGAAGGTTGAATATGAACCAGAACAATTCCCCGGAGCAGTCTACCGGTTGAGCAATCCAAAGACCGCTACACTCTTATTTAAAAGTGGGCGAGCTAACTGTACTGGTGCTAAAACAATAGAGGATGTCTATAAAACAGTGGATATTATCTCAGATCTCCTAAAGAATTTAGGGATTTCAGTGAACAAGGATAAAGATGTTGTTATCCAAAACATTGTCGCAACCGCTGATCTTGAAGGTGAATTGAACTTAAATGAGGTGGCTGTTGGGCTGGGTTTAGAAAATGTGGAATATGAACCAGAACAATTCCCTGGTCTTGTCTACCGATTAGATGATCCAAAAGTAGCATTACTTTTATTCTCATCTGGTAAAATGGTGTGTGCTGGGGCTAGGAATTTTGATGATATCTCCAAAGCCGTTGATGAGATCGTAGATCAGTTAACCTCTCGTGGCCTTCTTCAAAAATGAGCATCAAACAATGAGAATACAACTGGTTTTTTTCCCTTTCTTTTGAGTAGATAATCTGATTTATGTGAGGAGAAATAAAACTGATAGCCCTGTTTTGTTATGTACCTGCTTTGTTCCATCACAATATTAATAGCATACTACTAGATACACGGGGTTAATAAATTACTCTTTAGGGGGAAAATGATATGCCAATCACATTGAACGGGTCCGGTCTTACTGTCGAAAAACTTGTTAAGATAGCACGGTTCGGAGAGAAGGTCAAATTAGACGAACAATCCTTGAAGAAAATAAAGAAATGTCGCGATGTTCTTGAAAAAAAGATTCAAGCAAAAGAGATCATGTATGGTGTGAACACAGGGATTGGTGAGTTCTCAGAGATAGTTCTTGATGATGATAAGATCAAACAATTCCAAAAATATCTGATTTATAATCATGCAGCGGGTATCGGGGATCCTGCACCAATCGAATACGTTCGAGGTGCCATGGCTGCTCGTATCAATGTTCATGCGCATGGGCAGTCCGCAGTGCGCCCTGAGATAACTCAGACACTTGTTGAGATGTTGAATAAGGAGGTTACCCCCTATGTCTGTCAAAAAGGGAGTGTTGGTGCCTGCGGGGATCTTGCGCCGATGTCACAGATAGCTTTGCTTATGATCGGTGAGGGGAAGGCATATTATAAAGGAGAACTTCTCCCAGGTGGGGAAGCATTGGAAAAAGCAGGTATCCCCATTCCGGGTCTTCACGCACGGGATGGACTTGCTATCATTAACGGATCGAATTTTCTCACTGCGATGAGCGCGATCTTCCTTTATGATGCGAACCGTCTTCTGAAACAGGCTGAAATTGCCTGTGCTATGAGTTTAGAGGCATTAAAAGCAAATATGAAACCCTACACGCCAAAACTGCATGAAGCAAGAGGTTTCTCAGGAGCAATACGAAGTGCAAAAGCAATAGAGAAACTTGTGAAAGAGGGAGATTTACAACTTGGTAAGATGCCCTGCAAGGTTCAGGATGCCTATAGTATGAGATCCTCGCCTCAAGTGATCGGTGCAGCTCATGATGCCCTCCGATGGGGAAAGGAACAGGTGGAGATCGAGCTGAATGGCGTAGGGGATAATCCTGTGTTCTTTCCAGATGAGGATCTGCAGCTCTCTGGAGCGAATTTCCAAGGTAGCCCTGTGGGAGTACCTATGGATATGGCTGGAATGGTCATCACGATGGTATCCCTTCTCAGTGAACGACGCATGAACCGTCTGAATAACCCTGCATTAAGCGTTGGTCTACCAGCATTTCTTACGAAAGGTGCTGGGATGTTCTCTGGTCTGATGCTCAGTCAGTATACCGCGGACCATCTTCTTGTGGAACAAAAAATACTTTCGACCCCTGGTTCTATACAATCAATCCCTGCAGCAGCGGATCAAGAGGATTTTGTTTCAATGGCGATGAACATCGCTATCAAGAACTTCCAGATACTTGATAATGCATATGGAGTGATCGGGATAGAGTTCATGGCAGCAGCGCAAGCTCTTGAACTTAGAGAGTACAAGTTTGGAATGGGTGTGACGAAGGCCAAAGAGGTCATACGAAAATATGTGGATTTCCTTGATGTTGATCGGCCATTATACCCCGATCATACAAAAATGAAGGAACTGGTTAAATCAGGCGAGATCCTTGATGAGGTCGAAAAAACCGTTGGGTCCCTTGAATAAAATCCTACTCTTCTTTTCTCTATTGCAATGAGTTGATCAGAGAAGGCACTGAGAATTCAAAGGCTATTGTCGGATGCTCTAGGGTAAAGTTAGTGATGGTTTTTGGGTGGAGTTCACCAAAGAAACCTAGTTCACCTTGTGTTTCATGCGAGATTGCTGCACATCGTCCTTGGACAAATGCCGGATGGTCCTTTTCAACCACGTTTGCATCCTTAATACCTATCTCACGCATCAACGACTGTACTAGTGATTTACTCTCAGTGAAATTTGCCTTCGCACTGCTTTTGACACCTGCGAGATGATAGGTGTTCTTACTGTACTCATCAACGACCAGTCCTAATTCAAAGATTTGTTGTGGAAGACTATAATGTTTGTTTTCTGCAAGAATTTTTAATAATGCTGGGATGAGGCTCACCCGTAAACAACTGTATTCCTCGCCGATAGGGTTTTGGATCTCAACTCGTTTTCCAACAGGGAGACCAAGTTTTTTGAATTCATCATTTTCATTTGAAATGGTGAACGTTGTCACCTCGTTGAATCCGAATCCAACAAATGCCATACGTATCTTATCGTATACTGCTTGGTGGGGTCGTCTTTTTCCAAATGTTAATGCGGTGGGAAGATCCTTTTTGAACAGATCATAGCCGTATCCCACTGCTACATCCTCAACAAGGTCGATCTCATGGAGAATATCAGCTCTCCAACGAGGTATTTTAACCTCTAATACATCTTTTGAGATAGGGGTTGTTTCATATCCCATTTTCTGTAAACAAGTATCAACTTGGTTTGCATCTAATGTTGTACCAAGGATCTTATTGACATAGGGAAGTGAAAGATTTCTCTTTGTTGGTGTGAGATCTGGGGTTATCTGTGTGGTGTCATTTTCCTTTATCGTCACTGTATATATCTGGCCCCCTCGTTCAGCTAGCGCAGTGGTAACAATATGTAATGCATATTGAATTGCATGTGTACTTGTCCCTGTCACATCGATGAATATCTCACTTGTAAAAGGAGTGACCTCGGTAAGTGATCCATTGATGATTGGTGGGAATGAGAGCACATTATTGTTCGCATCAACGATAAGGGGGTATGTATCAAATCCATCAAGGAGATGTGCATATGCGGTTCCCTTTTCATGGTGGAGGAGGATATCCTTCATGGTCATTGATTCCACTTTTGCCAATGGTACGAATTGGACCGTTGATGGATCAACGGCTTTATAGGTGAATGGTGGCTGCACCGGTTCATAGTTGTGAACACCAATAGCGACCTTTTTCCTGTTTCTGCCGACACCAAAATGAAGTTTTTCTTGAAGGTCCATAAGAGAAGAGATCAGTTCATCGGTCATGGTGACATTCTTCACAAGGGCGCATTGAACATATGGTCTAACAGTTTTTACTGATGGGTCAACGGTGAGTTCCACATCTGATGGCTGTGTTTCATAGATCTGAAGCCCCGGTTTGAATCCAAAAAAAGCTCGTGCGGCTCGTGCGATACCTTCAACTGATGATAGATCAGGTCTATCTGGGAAGAATTCTATGCTTATTTCGTCATCTTCTGCCTTATCGAAATCCGCTCCGATCATGGGAAGCCTATCGATAAGATCCTCTTTTGAGATCTGATATCCGAGAAGTGATATGAAATCATTATAATCAAAGGTTATTACTGGCATATCAAACCTGGAAATAAGTTTGTGGTATATTTGATTTTGGTGAATTAGGTGTTTTTGAGTTGTGTCAATCTTTCTCGTAATTTTTAAAATCTAGCGTAAAAGGCTTTAATGAAGACCCCTTTATGGTTTTTGGAAAGCTGATTGGATCGAGCGCGAGATGTATAAAATTGCTCTCTTTGATATGGATGGGACGCTCCTTAATGGTCGTACGATATTCTCTTTCGCAGAACGTTTTGGATTCCTTGAAGATCTTACAATACTCTTAGACTCTGATGATGAACCGTATATCAAATCTCTAAAGATTGCACGGTTGTTAAAAGGACGGACCAAAGATGAATTACTCTCTGTCTTTAGAAAGATTCCTCTTCGCTTGCATACTCAAGAGGTAATAGATGAATTAAAGAAAAGTGGTATGAACGTGTTCATTGCAACGGATAGTTACGACATTGTTGCTCAGGATATTCAGAAACGATTGGGCATTCGTGATATCTTTGCAAACACCTTGATGATCGAAAAAGGGTCTGTGACTGGTGAACTCATCCTTCATAACAAAGATCATGTCTTTGATGATGTTACCAAAAGGGTCTATTCGATTTGTAAAGGATGTATCGTTGAGAAATTGGCAAAAACATATCGTGTTTCATTAGATGATATCATTGCTGTTGGTGATGGTATCGTTGATTGCAGTATGATAAAGAAGGCAGGGTTAGGGATAGCGATTGATGCCTCTGATGAGGTAAATAATCATGCGGATGTTATAATAAAAGACCTTCAAACGATCCTCTCATATGTATAGGTGATGGATAATGGATTTGAAACAGGATAAGATAACAACACTACATGATTTTAATGTGGAGTATAAAACGATATTGAACACGGTTAAAGAAAGTGTCAGTGAAAGACCTGTTTCCATTGTGATGCCAATGCTGCACAGAGAGATAACTGGCGATGCATTGGCGGGTATCAAGAACGGCTTGAACAAATGTGATTATTTACAAGAGATTGTGATACCTCTTGCAGCACAAAACGAGAGAGAGTTCAATCATGTGAAAAGTTTTTTTTTTCAGATCTAAAACTCCCTCATTTGATCATGTGGTGTAACGGACCAAAGATAGAACGACTGTTGGAAGAATTGAAAACCGATGGCATTGATCTATTACGATACCGGGAAAAAGGTAGGGATGTTTGGTTAGGTATTAGGGATAGCCACGCTTCGGTCGTATGCTGTTGGGTTACATGATGTGGGTATCATGTTGTATGATGAAACAATCCCAACAAAATTATTCTATCCTATTGTAGAACCGGAGCTGGATTTTAAATTTAACAAAGGGTATTATGCACGAATAAACACTGAAAAAGGTAGTATGTATGGTCGTGTTGTGCGTTTGTTCCTCCTTCCATTACTTGAGGCATTGATGGAGAAACATGACCGGTCTTTGAACTTTGTATCATTCCTTTACTCCTTCCGCTATCCTTTATCGGGTGAGTTCTCGTTAACAAGTGATCTAGCTAGAGATGTTGATATTCCAGGGAACTGGGGTTTAGATATCGGTATCATGGCTGAGATGTACCGAAACGTGATCACAAAACGTATCTGCCAAACGGACCTAGGTTTTTATGATCATAAACATCAAAAGATAGGCAATGAAGATAAAGGTCTCTTAAAAATGGCGGGGATATATTGGGAACACTTCTCAGGGTATTGATAGAAGAGGATAACATTTTGATCTCTCAGGATTATATACGCAGCCTACGAGTCCTTTACCAGCGATATGCTCAGGATATCATACGAAAATACCATGCAGATGCTCATTTTAACAATCTCAGATATGATAGACATATTGAGGAGCAGATGGTAGAGGCGTTCAGCAAGCAAATCATGATTTCAGGCGAACATTATCTTAAGTGCCCTGTTGGGTCCCGGATATCTGATTGGTTACGGACCATGTCCGCTCGAAAACGAATTCGTGAACAACTTCTTGATATTGTAGTAATAGATAATGAATCATAGAACAAAGAGCGAGGATGAGATATGAACCAGGGATGGAACAAACATATTTGTTTAAATGAAGACGTAAACAGGAAATGTCATGAAATAAAGCCTATTGACCTCATTGTTGGTGTTCTCTGTAAGGATGTGGAGACAACGGTTCTTAACGTTCTCAACGTTGTGAACGAGGGTCTCTATCGGTTTTTCCCCGATCATAGGTTGGCAATAGCAGTCTCAAAAGCAAAATCATCGGATAACACCGATGAAGCAGTTCAGCTCTTTCAACCATATAACACCATTGAGACGGTTATCGCCGATGATATTACCAGTGGCGGAAAAGGTGCTGGGGTGATGACGATATTTGAGATAGCACATGAGGCCGAGGCGAAATGTGTTGTGCTTCTCGATGGGGATCTACTGAGCGTGAAACCATCGTGGATTGAAGCAATTGTTAACCCAGTGGTGTTCGGAAGAGCGGATCTCACCGTCCCATATTATATCCGTGATAAGAATGATGGTGTGATAACAAATAACCTGGTTTATCCTTTTACCCGGTCATTGTATAGCATTGATATAAGACAACCTATCGCTGGTGAATTCGCGTTATCAAAGAATCTGTATGAACATCTACGGAATCATCCCTTATTCCCACCGGATTTCGGTGTTGATATCTTTATTGTCACCACAGCTGCAGCTGAAGGTATGTATGTAAAAGAGGGTTTATTTTCGTTAAAGATACATGAGTCAACGACCCATTACCTGGAACCAGAGAAGTTCTTGATACTCATGTTCAGAAAGGTTACGGGGGCCATGTTCTCATTGGCGAAGTATTATGAGCCGTATTGGAGGAAAAAATCCTGTCGCTGGCAGGGGAAATATCAACGGGAATGTTTCAGCCAGCATCCTATCCCAGTAAAGATAAATATCAAGGGTATGAAGCGTTCATTCCAGAACGAGTTTAATGAGAACTGGAATGTATATCATAGATTTTTACTGGATTCATTAATTGGACAGGTTGATCATCTTATCTTAAATGATAGTATCTTTGATACAAATCTTTGGGCGGATATAGTTTATGAGTATGCATCATCCTATAAAAACATACGAAATGAAGAAGAAAAATATGTTCTCTTAGACACGTTGAAGACCTTATGGTTAGGGCGTTTTGTCTCGTATGCTCGCGAGGTTAAGGATATGGATATCAATGGTGCTGAGCGAGTGATTCAACAGCAGGCTGAGGTATTTGAGAGACATTTTGATTACCTGAAATCAATTTATTAACCCTACTCCGTTTCTCATTATGGAAGAAGTATATGATCAGTGAACAGAATATGAAGATCTATGCGGCTGCAGATATCCATGGATCCCAATACAGGTTGAATACGGTAGTGGAGATGGTTCACAAGTATCATCCTGATCTTGTCATTATCTGTGGTGATGTCACTCAGTTTGGGCCTGCTGATGTTTCTAAGAACCTTCTTGATCAAATACCGGGCACTGTGTTTGCTGTTCCAGGTAATATTGATACAGCTGATGCTGTGAGAGGCATCAATGAAAGTCATGCGGTTAATATTCATTTGAGCCGGGAGGAATATCAGGGAACGGTGTTTGTGGGAATAAATGGAGTTGATCCAAGGGAAACACAGTTTTTTTTAAATGATGAAACATATCAAAAGATGTTAGCTGATGTTGATGTGTTGGTCACGCATGTCCCACCACACGGATTCCAAGATACGGTTTTTCTTGGTCTTCACTCTGGAAGTAAGGATCTACTTTCGATTATGAAAACAAGTCAACCTCGGTTGTTACTCTGTGGTCATATACATGAGGATCCAGGTATTTCAAAGTTTGAGGATACATTTATTGTAAATTGTAGTATTGGGAAGCGTGGTAGTGGAGCGCTTATTAATCTAGACAAAAAAATTACGGTGAAGATGCTTTGAACACTCCATGAATAGGGATACTATCTATCCTCTTCTTCGCCCATTATCTTTGTTAATAGTGATTGATAGCCCCGTCCAGATTCGAACTGGAGTTCAGAGATCCAGAGTCTCCGATGATTGACCGCTACACTACGGGGCTAATAAAATTACATCTGATTACATCGGTAATAAAGCTCTTGTTTATAAGAATAATCCTCTTATGTCGTTGACTTCTATGTTACGTGGCATTCATCACTCTAGGGCTAAGAAAAAATTTATATGACCTGGTGATGCTGCTCTTATTCAAGATAAAAATGGGTGAGTCTTGAGAGGTGAGGACGTATCTTTAGAAAAATCAGCAAGAGGCGCGGAACTGTTGGCCTACCACCAGGTTCTTTAGTTCATATTGGTGAAAAAACAACCTTATCCGTTGATATCCAGGTTATTGATTATACCAGTGAGAGTATTAGTGAGGAATCATTAAAGAAAATTGAGGAATGTTTTCCATTTCGCGATACTGAAAGCATTTCATGGATAAATATCGATGGTGTCCATGATGCAAAAATCATTGAGGCTATTGGGGAACATTTTAGGATCCACCCGCTTGTTCTTGAAGATATCATGCATACGAATCAACGACCGAAACTAGAGGTCTTTGACCAATATATCTATCTTGTTTTTAGGATGCTCTCTAAGAATGATACGGATAACGAGATACAATCTGAACAGGTAAGTATCATATTAACAAAGAATTATGTCATTTCATTTCAAGAACGTTCTGGTGATATCTTTGATCCTATCCGTGAACGGATCAGGTCAGGAAAAGGACGTATTCGGAAGATGGGTGCGGATTATCTTGCGTATTCATTGTTCGATGCGGTGGTTGATCAGTATTTTCTTATACTAGAGGATGTGGGTGAATCCCTTGAGGCTATTGAAGATCAACTTTTGGATAATCCTAGACCTGAAACATTGCAACGTATCCATTCTTTCAAATCTGATATGATTTTCTTACGTAAATCAGTCTGGCCTCTTCGCGAGGTTGTCAATGGATTGTTACGAGGGGAATCGCCTCTTATCTCAAAAGCGACGGGTATTTATCTTCGAGATGTTTATGATCATACGATTCAGGTTATTGATACCGTTGAAACGTATAGAGATATGATATCAGGTATGTTCGATATTTATATGTCTGGTATTTCCAATAAGATGAATGAGGTCATGAAGGTATTGACGATTTTCGCTTCGATATTCATCCCATTGACTTTTGTAGCAGGGATATATGGGATGAATTTCGATCCTACTATTTCACCTTTTAATATGCCTGAGCTTCATTGGTATTTCGGCTATCCATTTGCGTTAACGATAATGCTGGGTATCAGTCTGTTAATGCTTTGGTATTTCAAAACAAAAAAATGGATGTAGGCGACTTCGCCCATCCTTTATTTTCATACATATCCAACTTTATTTAGTTTGGTATTTGTGTACATATGGAAGGTTTTTAAACAGATTATTGTTTCATAATGTGGCAGATATGAACATGTTTGGTTCAGGGTTTGATGCCCACCTGGTACGTTTTGCAATATTCATTTTGATAGATCTTTTTGGCGGAGCGTTATTACTTCATCTTGGTACAGGAATCCTTCGTTTTGAAAAAAGGAAATTCACTCGAGCGTTTGGTGTTGTCCTTCTTGGAGATGTCGTCCTCTTGACTTTAAGCTTCTATCCATTTGGTGCTCTTCTCAGTTTCTTTGTCTTCTTATATCTTATTAAAAAGTTCTATGATGTTGGATGGATCATGGCGTTCCTTGCATTTCTCATGAGCATCGTCGTCGTGGTACTTATCACGATCGTTCTCTTCTTGATCCTTGGTATAACGATTTTTGTTATACCCTCGATCTAATGGATTCCATACCTTACTCAAGATGTTTGTATGATTTCAGTATATCGCCTTTTGTGATAACACCAACGATCTTTCTCGTATCCTTTGGGTCAACAACAGGGAGACGGCTCAGGCCGTTTCTGATCATTTTTTGTATCACTGAATCAAGGATATCATCAGGATGAACGGTGATAATATCTCTAGACATGATATCTTCAACGGTCAATAATCTTTTATTTGCAATCAATGCATCCTTTACATCGGTTCGGGTTACAACACCTATTAAATTTTTTTCCTCATCTACAACTGGATAGAATAAGAAACCCTTGTTTTTAATCATGCTATATATTTTTGTGATCTTCATCTCCTTATCAATGGTCTGTACCTGTTGTTTCATGATATCTCCAACGGTCTGGGATTTCATGATGTCCACATTCATGTCATGATCGATGATAATGCCTTTTCTACGTAGTTTAATTGTGTATATAGATTCCTTATTGAGACCATAGACCCCTACAGCATCACTGATGACACAGGCGAACATGAGTGGTATGATGATATCATAGTTACCGGTCATCTCAAAAACGATCAATATCGAGGTGAGTGCTGCTCTACTACACCCTGCAAAGACCGCGGCCATACCGACTATAGCATATGCTTCATACCCAGCAGTAATGTTTGGGAAAATACTGTGAATGGCAAGACCAAATGATCCGCCGGTCATTGATCCAATGAAGAGCGCAGGGACAAAAATCCCGCCTGCTCCTCCTGATCCAATGGTCAGTGATGTCGCGATGATTTTAAGGAAGATAAGTATGAAGATGATACTAAATACTGCAAGGCCTCCATTGAACAATGAGCCCATGGTGTCATATCCAACACCAAAGATATAGAAATGTCCCGTGTATTTGAGCAGGATGAATCCGATACTTCCAACAGCTAATCCACCAATCGCTGGTTTAAGGTAATCTGGTATCCTTATTTTGTCAAACGCATCTTCAAAACCATAGATTGATCTTGTAAATATGACAGCTACTAGTCCGGAGATAAGTCCAAGTATTAGATAGAATCCCAGTTCCCATGGGGTCTTTAATGAGTATGATGGCACGGTGAAAACGAATTTCTCTGTTGAACCTAAAAGATAGAGGAGTTCTCGTGAAACAACGGAGCCAATGACGGAGGATATAACGATTGGAATGAATGAACGTGTTTTGAACTCTCGAAGGATTAGTTCATGAGTGAAGAGAACAGCTGCGATAGGGGTATTAAATGTTGCAGATATCCCTGCGGCTGCACCACATGCGACCAATAATTTCGTCTGATATGGGGTTATTTTCAGTTTCTGAGCAATTGATGAACCTACTGCTGCGCCCATTTGGACAATAGGGCCTTCCCTCCCTGCAGATCCCCCTGATCCAATGGTGATAGCGGAAGCAAGAGCCTTAACCCAGATGATCCGTGCTCTCATTTTCCCGCCACGGGTTGCAACCGCTGCCATAACCTCAGGGATACCATGCCCCTTTGTTTCTTTTGCAAGGAAATAAACAAGAAAACCAACGATCAAACCCCCGATCGCTGGTATAAAAATGAAGATATAGTTCCCAATGAATGGGATATTCATTTGTTTCTCAATGAAGAACAGATCAGTAACCCCAAAGATAAGATACCGAAAACCTATCGCGATCAGACCACATGCAAATGAGATACTGGCGGCTATTAGAACGATCAAGGTCATAGATAAAGATTTATCTGAGAAATCGGTGCCCTCTTCAAAGAAAAGATTTTCTTTTCCTTGGATGAACGGTATTGTTTTACCCTTGTCCTGTACCCATCTTTTTATTGATGCCATTCTCTTAAGTGGCACGATATCATAAATGAATATAAATTCTTACTCTTTTTTAGAAAGGTTTGTTTCAGTGTATGTAAGATTGTATTATTTTTCTTCCTTAAGATATATCGTTTGTGTTGGAAATGCCATTTCGATATCCTCTTTTTCAAAGGCCTTTTTGATCTCAAGATTAATATCCTGCTGGGTATCCATATATTTTTCATAATCCTTGGATTTTATGTAATAAACAACATCAAAGGTGAGACTGGAACTACCGAACTCTTTAAAATGAACTCGTTCAAAGTCTGCAAGATCTATACCATCAATTATTGATTTTACGATTTCTAATATTTTCTTTAGTTTCACTTGTGGTGTGTCGTAGATAACACCAAAACTGAAATTTATCCGTCTTTTCCGCATCTGTTTAAAGTTCCGAATACGTGTGTTTACCAGTTCATGATTTGAAACGATGAGCTCCTCACCCTGCAAACTCTGTATCCGTGTTGATTTGATACCGATTTTTTTGACGGTTCCTGAATCTGATCCAATGGTGATGAAATCACCTATCTCAAAGGGTTTATCAAAATAGATGGTAAATGCGCTGAAGATATCGCCTAGGATACTTTGCAAAGCAAAAGCAATGGCAATACCACCGACCCCAAGGCCGACGACCACGCCAGAGAGATTAATGTTAAATGTGTATAGGATGATGAAGAACGCGAAAATAAATACGATTGCATGAATGATCTTTTTTAAAATGAACAGAAGATGATCACTGACATCCTTCTTACGTTCCCTTTGTTTTTCACTATACCAGGCAAATAACACATTGATGATACGAGTGATGACAAATGTTATCAATAATATTTCAAGGACGACAAAGGCTGCTGCGATCTCGCTAGCGAATGGTTGAAGCACACGTAATGTGGTTAAAGCATAGTAACTACCAATGATAATAATGGTTAGATGCAGTGGTAATTTGACGTTTTTTAATATCTCATCATCAAGTTTTGCTTTCGTTCTCTTCGACCATCGAGTCAGATACCGTTCGACGATGGTGTAAATGATCCAACCAAAAAAGAGCTAGAGAATGATAAGAACTGCCATCGAAAGTATCTCATTTATTGTTTGTGAGGTGTTCACTCCATAGGATTGTAAAAGTTCATGAATAACTGATGTACGTTGTTGATGGATACTGGTCACAGTTTCTTCCTTTTCACATGAAATATGACTCTTTTTTAAATGTTGTTATTCACGAAAGATAAAGAGATGACCTTTAGGATTAAAAGGTCATTTGATCATCGGGCTTTGCAAATCCGAATGTTTGATAACATCAATTGCTTCTTGATAGCCTGCATCAGCGTGACGGATAACACCCATGCCTGGATCTGTTGTGAAAACTCGTTTGATGCGTTCATCGGTTTGATCTGTTCCATCGCAGACAACGACCATGCCAGCATGGGTTGATAGACCTATTCCAACACCCCCACCATTATGGATCTGAACATTATCTGCTCCTGCGGCCGTGTTCAATAATGCATTCAATAACGGCCAATCCGCGACTGCATCACTATTATCTTTCATGGACTCGGTCTCTCGATAGGGTGAAGCAACACTGCCACTGTCAAGATGATCCCTTGTAATAGCAATAGGTCCGATTTCTT
The DNA here is from genome assembly GCA_964410735.1 of uncultured Thermoplasmatales archaeon. GTDB lineage: Archaea > Thermoplasmatota > E2 > DHVEG-1 > DHVEG-1 > EX4572-165. The sequence goes on along the minus strand of CAYPIF010000078.1, from coordinate 9,576 downwards.
TTTTCCTCACCAGGTCATTTATTGCTAGTGCGAAGATCTTTCTATCGCCATAACCAAGCCAACAGACCCGAGCAGGCAGACCTTCCCAGGGAAGATATTTCTCAGCAAGGGTAATCCAATTTGAAAGAACTGTATCTTTTGGGAAAAGCTTGAGAACAAGATCATCTGTTTTTTTGATATCCCCTGGATTTCCGGTTAGTGATAGCCAGCGGAATGGCCCACGGCCGACACAAAGCATTGGTCGTACATATGCTGGTACGAACCCCGGGTAATCAAACGCATTGTTTAATCCTGCTTTTAGTGCTTGACCTCTGAGATTATTCCCATAATCAAACACGATTGATCCTTGTTTCTGGAACTGAAGCATTGCATTACAATGATCCTTCATACTCTTCATTGATTGTTTCTTATATTCAGATGGGTTCTCCTTTCGTAAAGTAAATGCTTTGTCTAATGATACACCAAAGTATCCAGATGGGACATAGCCTTGTAGTTCATCATGAGCTGATGTTTGATCTGTTACAACATCTGGTTTAAATCCTTTAGAAACAAGTAAGGGAAAGATATCTGCACAATTACCGACAAGTCCAATGGAGGTTGCCGTTCCTTTCTCCTTTGCGGACTCCGCATATGCAACTGCTTCATCCACATCAAACATTTTCTTATCACAGAACCCAGCGTTCACCCGTCGGTCTATTCGTTTCTCATCACATTCCACATCGATACAAACGCCACCTGCCATCTTTACCGCAAGTGGCTGAGCACCGCCCATGCCACCCATACCACCAGTAAGAACGATCTTTCCTTTTAAATCAGAGTTAAAATGTTTTTTTGCAAGGGCTGCGAATGTCTCATAGGTCCCTTGTATGATGCCTTGCGTCCCTATATAACACCAGGAACCTGCAGTCATCTGTCCATACATCATAAGCCCTAGTCGTTCAAGTTCATAGAATTTTTCCCAGTTGCTCCAATGGGGTACGAGATTAGCATTTGCCATCACAACACGAGGGGATGTTTCCCAGGTCTTGAACACTCCTACAGGTTTTCCGGACTGGATGACCATAGTCTCATCGTTCTCTAACTGTTTCAATGTCTTAACAATGGTCTCATATGATTCCCAGTTCCGAGCAGCTTTCCCTGTTCCACCATAGATGATAAGTTCCTCTGGGATCTCAGCGTTCTCTAAATTGTTCTCAAGCATGCGAAGGAGGGCTTCTTGCCTCCAACCTTTACATCGTAGTTGGTCGCCTCTGGTTGCTGTTATTTTTTTCCCCATAAAAATCGGGCACATATAAGCAAAGGTTGATACTTAAATGTTCTTTTATCTGGAAAAACCTGGATAAGAAAGGAAGGGAGGCTGGCCTCACTAGGAGGGGATGGGATGCACTCTAACAAAAAACTACCAGCCCGATTCCTTCCATCACCAAATACTGGAATGCGGTATATATGCTTTTCGATAATTTTCGCCGCCAGGGGCCCTCCGGTAACTAAAAAATCCACTTGCAGGGTAAATACAAGCAAGAGACTGATGAATGACAATTCATATTCTGGAAGGATGATACATTAAACAATTGAGATACTTACGACGTTATTACCTCGTAAGATAATGGTTCCAAGCCGTCTCTTTGTCTCGTCATTGTTTTCTTCGACATCTGAAAGGACCATGTTCATATATTCATCATATCCTGATAATGTTCCTTCTATGACCCGACCGTCCTTTAAAAGTAATGAAAGCTTTTGGTTCACTGATTTTTCTAGAACATCTAATGGTAATGCCATGGAGTAGGTGAAATAACTGCTCCTTTTTAAATCATTCCCTCCGTGTTTAACAAAAACGTTCTTTGGATGTTTGCTTTCGCGTTTTTAAAAAAGGATAATAATTAAAAGGGAGAGATTGATTACTGTTCAACTCTGACTTGGGGAGGAGTGAGATATGACAGATGGAAATATTGTTCATGTCGTCGGCACGGGAACGATAGGAGAACCATTGATTGGATTATTATGTGATGCGAAAAATGATCTTGGTATCGATGAAGTCACCTTTTACAAGCATACTGCGAATGTTCTAGATCGACCGAAAATCAAAGGGTTGATTAATCGTGGTGCAAATCTTGCTGTTGCTGATGATAAGGTAAAGGATTTTCAAGAGCTTGGTCTTGAACCAGTGTATGAAGCAGAAGAAGCCATCAAACGTGCATCGGTTGTTATTGATTGTACACCGAAGGGCACAGGGTTGATGAACAAAGAAAAATATTATCTTAAATATAAGAGGAACATCAAAGGATTTCTTGCACAGGGATCTGAATTTGGTTTTGGAAAGATGTATGCTGTTGGCATCAATGATGAAGCGATCACACCAAAGGACCAGTTCATTCATGTTGTCAGTTGTAACACGCATAATATTGCGGTGGTTATCAAAACACTTGCAATCGAAAAGAACAAAAACCTTCTCAAAGAGGGTAAATTCTTATGTATGCGCCGGGCAAATGATATCAGTCAAGTGAAAAGCTTTGTACCGTCACCAGAGGTTGGCACTCATAATGATAAACAAATGGGTACGCATCATGCTCGTGATGTCTATCATCTGTATGAGACCTTGGGTATGAAACTGAATGTTTTCTCTAGTGCATTGAAATTGAACACACAATATATGCACAGCATTTGGTATGATATTAAATTGGATGGTAAGATTACCAAAGAAGAGGCTATTGGGAAGTTTAATGAGAACCCACGGACTGCTGTGACTCTGAAGCAATCAGCGAATCTTGTGTTCTCCTATGGCCGAGACCATGGTCATTATGGGCGGATACTTAATCAAACCGTTGCTGTTCTTCCAAGTGTCCATGTGATAAATGATAATGAGGTTGTAGGATTCTGTTTTACGCCGCAGGATGGAAACTCTATTCTGAGCAGTATCACTGCTGCTGAACGATTTCTCTATCCTGAAACATATGAAGAGAATCTCCGGTGTCTTGGCCCCTTTCTCTTACAGGAGGTTTAAACCTTCATTTTTTTTCTTTTTATACAACTGAAACTGAAAACCAATCTATCAAAGGGTTAAAGTTCATGTACTGAGTTATACTGGTGAAAAAAAAAGATAGAAGAATAGTCCTATGAACCTGAACTTTAAGATAATCAGGGATTCCATTCATGGCAACATACGTGTTGAAGATTTTTTCATTGATCTTGTGGAAGCCCCGGAGATACAACGATTGAGCAATATCAAACAACTTGGCCTTGCTCATCTCGTATTCCCTGGTGCGCATCATACCCGTCTGGAACATTCACTCGGTGCTTTTTATATGGCAAAAATGTTTGCTGAATCATTGGCGTTGAATGCTGATGAAAAGACATCGTTGATGTGTGCAGCATTACTCCATGATGTTGGTCATGGCCCGTTTTCTCATACATTGGAATCGATACTTCGTGATTCACTCCATGTTGATCACGTAGATCTCACAAAACGAATGGTGATTGGTGATTATTCAGTGTTCCATGATGATGAGCAACCCTTTCTTATCTCTGCTCAATGTACGACAGTACATGATATCTTAGAGAAACAAGGTATTGATATTGATCTCATTACAAAGATAATATCTGGGACGGTGGAAGGAAAACCCTATTTGGGTCAAATGCTCAATAGCGTTATTGATGTTGATCAACTGGATTATCTTTTAAGAGATGCTCATTACACGGGTGTTGCATATGGGCTGATTGATAGCCAACGGTTCTTCCAGACCATTGATATCTATGATGATCGTCTTGCTATACACCGGAAAGGAGTGGGTTCAGTGGAGAATGTCCTTATGGCACGGGCACTCATGTATTCATCGGTGTATTTCCATAAAACCGTTAGGATAGGGGAGCTTATGTTATCTAAAGCGATCGAGTTGATCCATGATATAGATCCTTTGCCGTATTTCAAAATGACAGATGCTGAACTTGTGAGTGAATTGAAGAAAAAAGGCGGTTTTCAACATGAGATCGTCACCCGACTGAAGTACCGTCAGCTCTTCAAACAGGCATATATGCTCTCTGCTCATCAGAGAGATGACCAAACTCGTACTCTTCTTAGATCAATGGAGGATTCTTCGGTTCGAATGAAAAAAGAACATGCATTTGAGCAGGCATTGAACATCCCTGAGGGTCATGTGATCATTGATGTTCCTCGCAGGGATCTTCTTCAGGCGGAACCTCGTATACAGGAGGCCGATATACCTGTTGTTGATGATATGCATGTAGAGCCGCTCTCTGCGTTTACACCAGTTGCTGATGCGATACGAATGCGATCGATACCTGACTGGGACCTTATGATACTCACAGATGAGGAATACAGGGAAAAGGTCTTTCATCATGCTCATCAACTCTTATTTGAATGATCAACGTTGTTCTGATGAATGTGTTTTTTATAGGGTAAAGGTATTTTGGGTGTGCAAAATTATGTAAGGTGAGTTTGAACTAAATGTCAGATACAACCCCTTTATCAATAACTGAGATTCTTGATGGAAAAAGAACAGATCAAACGGTATGTGTCCGAGGCTGGATTTATCGAACTCGGAGCAGTGGAAATATCGTTTTTACGGTTATACGTGATGCAACTGGTACTATTCAGGCAACGGTCAAAAGAGGTAATCTTTCCGATGATGAGTTCGAAGATGCAAAAAAAGCCCTTGTGGAATCCTCTGTGATCATCCATGGACTTGTTGCTGAGGATAAAAGAGCACCGGGTGGGTATGAACTCCGAGTAAGTGGTTTTGAAGTTGTTCAATTCGCAGAGGTATTTCCCATAACGGAGGATCAAAGCCCCGAGTTTCTTATGGATCAACGTCATCTGTGGATACGATCCCAAAAGCTCAATGCAGTATTTAAGATACGATCGACCGTCGTTGGTGCTATTCATGTTTTTTTCCGTGAACATGGATATATCGAATTTGATGCACCAGTGTTACAACCGAATCAATGTGAAGGTGGTTCAACCCTTTTCGAGGTTAAATATTATGATACGAAGACGTTTCTTTCTCAGTCCTGGCAGTTGTATGCTGAATCTGCGGTGTTCTCATTTGGAAAAGTGTACAACATGGGGCCTACATTCAGAGCGGAACGATCAAAGACCTCGCGTCATCTTTCAGAGTTCTGGATGGCTGAGATGGAAGCTGCTTGGATGGAACTTGAGGAACTCACTAGTGTTGCAAAGGATGAGATACGGTATATCCTACAACAGGTCATAGAGAAGAATCCACGGGAACTAGTTATCCTTGGTCAGGATATTGAAAAATTAAAAAAGATCGCCTCTGAACCATTTCCAACTATCACCTATGATGAGGTAATTGACGTGTTGAAAAACAAAGCAGGTCTGGATGTAGAATGGGGAAAGGACCTTCGCACTATCGAGGAAAATACGCTAATGGAATTTTATGATACTCCGGTAGTTGTGACAAATTATCCTCTTGATATCATGGCTTTTTATAAACCACCAGATCCTAAGAATCCCAAGACCGCTCTGTGTTTCGATATGATAGCACCTGAGGGATATGGTGAGATCATTGGGGGGTCTCAACGAAGTCTTGATGTGGCGCAGATGAAACAACGTTTGGAAGAAGCAGGGGAGAACATTGATAATTACGAGTGGTATTTTGATTTAAGGCGATACGGTTCTGTTCCTCACTCAGGCTATGGTGTCGGTGTTGAACGGGTGGTCGCTTGGATCTGTCATCTTGATAACATCAAGGATGCAATCGCGTTTCCGCGGACGATGACACGGTATCGTCCCTGAAGAAAATTTATTTGGTGAAAAAAGTAATGACCTATACTGTTCATGTTATGATCTCTGGGACAGTCCAAGGTGTTTGGTTCCGTGCGAGTACGAAAAGGCAAGCTGAACAATTGGGAATAACAGGCTGGGTTCGAAATATCGATGATGGGCGGGTAGAAGGTATCTTTGAGGGTGAAAAAGAAAACGTTGAAAAACTAGTTGAATGGTGTCATACTGGCCCGGCATTATCACGGGTGAAAAAGGTTGTGGTGATACCGATGAGAACAACGGTTGGCTGCCCGACATTTGAGATCAAACGTTAATTCTCTTTTTGTTTTTCCCAGAGTTCTTTTCTTTGCGCTTCAAGGGTATTGTTCTTTTTCCCAAGGTATTCAGCAAATGTTTGAATGCTATTTGGATGCTTGTTGTATGGCTCTGGGAAATGGTTTTGATAATAACGATCACGGAGGAGATGATGGTCTAAGATGACCTTGCATCCTGTTTTTTCGATTATTTCTAACAGATTGTTCGATGAATCTTGAAGGTTCTGCTGGCTGAAACGCCATCCAAGAAAGATCGTTGGTGGGCCATCCATGATGAGAAGATCAGGTTTTTGAGATATGATATAGTCCTTTGCTTCAGATGTGACTGGTCCTTGAACGTCAGATGCATGAAGAATCCGTGTTGCTGTGTCTTCGATTGTTACCATGAGGACGTAGCCGAGTTTGACATTTGTAGGTCCATGGAAAAATGGTGGTGAAAAGGTTATTGTCGTATCACCAAACGTATGAGTGGAATCATCAGCATATGTGAGATTGCATGTTTCTTTAACGAGTTTTGAAAAATCCCTTCCTCTTTGTTTTTGAGAGGCATTGATCTGTTGTTTTATATCCTTTGCAAAAACGGTTTTACCCGTGTAGAATTCCTCGTAGGGGTCATAATGATCATAATGATAATGGGAAATGGTAAAGATATCTGTTTGCTCTGCCTTTTTTCTGATCTCTTGCTTTGTCTGTTCTAAGGTTTGTATCTCAATATCACATGGTGGCAGGTTGTATCGCTTTGGTCCCAATGCTGCTGAGGGGTCGATGAGGATCTTACAATCCTTTGTTTGAACAAAGACTGCCATTGAGCGTACACCTAATGAATCTGATGCTATTGGTTGGATGTTCATATGGTACCTCTTTTCTCATTTAATATGAAGAAAACGTGGTGATAAAAAGGTATTGATTCATGTTTTGTTATCTCGTTGGAAAAGAACATTATCCTTATAGGTTATTCGAAAGATCCGGTGATGTGGTATCATAGCATCAGCTGTTTCAATGAATGTTTTATGGATCTGGATTATATCAGTTCCTTTAATGATCTTGGTGTCATGAATCGCACCACGATGGACATAATATATCTCAACATTTGAAAGGTTCTCTTGTTCCTTCCATTTGATCTCATTGAGAATGTCCCTGATTTTATTCATCTCTTTTCGTTTTTTTACAAATTACATGTACTATAAAAATGATTCTTTTTCCATCGACAAGATAAGAAGAAAAATAAAAGTGATAACACTTTTTCTTAAAAGTCTCCAATATTTTGTAGGGAAAGACTGATATGTTTATTGGCATCTCCTATTACGATTGATTCATGCCCAGGATATAGATCTTTGACATCAAGACTATGTAGTAGCCGCAAGGATTCTTTGAGTTGCGAAAGGTTCCCACCTGGGAAATCATATCTGCCATAGGAGCCATGCGCAAAAACGGTATCCCCTGAGAACAATGTCTTACTTGTTTTACTATACAAACAGATACAGCCAGGGGTATGGCCAGGGGTTGAAAACACTTGGAACATCTCATTACCAATTTGAAGGGTTTCGCCACCAATAAGCTGTATATCCACTGGCATCCTTGGCATTTCCCCACCAAGCATTCTTGCAAAAAGACTTTCACCTTTCTCGATTTTCTTTGATGCAAACTCATGAGCAATGATTTCTGCTCCACCGGTAAGATCATAGAGTTTTTTTACTCCGCCTGCATGATCATAATGTTCATGGGTAAGAATAATCTGTTTGATTTGTTTAATATCAATAAACGAACTTATCTGTTTGATGACCTTCTCATGATATAAACCGGTTCCAGTATCGATGATGGTTGGGTTCTCTCCATCGATAACATAGATGTTGGAATCATATTGATATCCGGGAATAACGTGAATGTTCATAGTTGAAAAGATGCATAAGGCTTCCCTTTGATAATGATATCGACAATCTTATTGGAAAAAGTGGCACGTTCGAGTTTAAATTTGTTTCTTCAACTTGCAGAACGTTTTAGAAAGAATTTTTTTATATTTTTATTAAAATATATTTTTTAAAGAAATGGGGGGATATATTAACAATGATATACCATAAAAGAGGGGGGAATATAGTTCTATTCTAATCACCTACATTGGGTCAATATGAGAACAATCCGAAGATGAATCTAGGGATAGTAAATTAATAAATAGAACGATTGTGTGGAATTTGGGGTTCCATCCATAAATGGAAAGCGTTCAGTTTTAAAATCAATTTGAACACCATAGAATCCTGAAAAATTTGAAGAAGGATAAACAGACAAGGTAAAAGATAATGTCGTATTTTTTTCAACACTCAACATTGGGGGATTTATTGTTGGAGTTAAATTTTGAGGAAAATTGATTAATGTTGGTGTAACTCTGCTTATATAATTTCCACAGTTAGTAATATTTATCTGAACATGTGTCGCTTGTAACGGGGGTGTTTTGATTGTATGATCTTTACATTCAATTTCTATACAAGGTAGAAATTGTGGGGTCAAAGGTATGGTTAGTTCCCATGTCCCTCCGTTTAATCTTGATATCCTATCACATGAGGCTGAGATTTCAAGTGGGTACAATTCTGCAGGAGCTTTTTCGTCGAGTAGTATTATTAAGTTAGTCTTTAATTCTTTAGATTCATTGCCTATTGGAACATCAATCATTAAGGATGGGGTTGTTATATAAAATTGTCCCCATTCAGGGATATTGTTGAGGCTGAGATCAATTTTTTGCATTGGTTGTATTACTGTCCCAAATAAAAGCAGATTTCGTATTTGCCATGGTGCAAACCACAAGAAGTTTGATGGTATATCTGTTGAATATTCAATATTTATTGGAACACTAATTGCTTGATATAAGCTAATAGGTTTGTCTAAAACACTTGTATCAACATACAATTCAATATATGAGTTAAATTGAAAAAATTTCGATTCAATATTTTTTGATTCAGAACTATTTTTTGCGGGAGACGTGATATACAAAATTGGATTAAATAATAGTAAGATGATAATAAATATAATAATTTTAGCTTTCTTATTATTCATTGTGATAAAAAACAGATAGGCGCTATAAAAATGTTTCTTATTATATTAATTTAAATATTTATATCTTATTGGGTTCATATATAAAACAAATATCTCATTGAATCAGTGATTGGAGTTTTCAAAAAATGTTAATACAAAAAAAACCTTAAAAATACCGAATGATTGGATGGATAATTGGTCTAAATACTCTAATGCATGTATCATTCGGATGATACGAAATTGTTTTGAAATTGGCACCATTACAGAACATAAACTTTGGTTTTACTCTCAAGGATGCCTAAAAAGAGGATTTACGCCTGTTGATGAAAATATATTTGAAGAAAAAAATTAGCAAATGAGTAAAATAAATAAAAAATAGGTATTTGTTTAGCTTAAGATATGCAAAGTTCCCTTCTTAGGAGTTTTTCAAGTTCGTCAAACACGTTTTTACCTTGAAGTCTCCATGTTGCAAACATG
>CAYPIF010000077.1:0-2959 GCA_964410735.1 uncultured Thermoplasmatales archaeon | reverse complement strand
GCTTGATGCGGTGTCCATTACCGGGGGTGAACCACTCCTGCATAAGGACATCGGTGATTTCATGCGGTCCATCAAAGAGAAGGGATACCTTGTCAAGGTTGATACCAATGGGACGTTCCCTGACCATTTGAAACAACTCCTTGATGAAGATCTCATTGATTATGTTTCCATGGATGTGAAGGCTACTAAAGAGAACTATCATGTGGTGGCCGGTGTCCCGGTGGATGTGGATGCGATAGATCGTTCCATTCATATCATCCAGGAACAAGCTCCAACCTATGAGTTCAAGACGACGGTGGTTCCTACGTATCACACAAAAGAGGATATTGTACAGATTGCTGAGTGGCTGCAAGGATCCAAGCAGTATTTCCTTCAGCAGTTTAAGGTTGATTCCCCATTGATTTCTGATGAGCTTCTCTCTGTACGACCATATGATAACTCGGTCTTACTTGGTATGTGTGAGGAGATACGACCGTTTTTTAAAGAGTGCTCCATTCGGGGAATATAGGACATGGTCGAAGAAGATATCATCCGTGATATGCAACATGCTCAGCGATACCTCTTGGAATCTAACGCATCGATTGTTGCCATTAAGGATCAAAGGATACTTGGTGAGCGGAAGGGGTTTGGGTTGCGTCCATTTTTAGAACTTATCGATGAGATGGGACTTGGATTGTCGGAGTGTGTGGTGGGTGATAGGATTCTAGGACGCGCTTCATCGTTGCTCTGCCACTATAGCAAGGTGCGGGGGGTGTATAGTCCAACTGGTACGAAAACCGCGATCGCGCTGCTTATCATGGGTGGCATCGCCTGTCAGGTGGATAGTATTGTCCCATTTATCACTAACATTGATGGTGATGATATGTGCCCGTTTGAAGAATTATTACAGGCTATCGATGACCCTCAACAAGCGTACGAGCTACTGTATGAAAAACTCATGCAGCAATAGGAATAAATTTTAAAAAGAAGGAGCGGTTCAGGGGGACCTTATATGGATTACGAATTAGCTATTATCGGTGCAGGCCCAGCAGGGTATTCCGCTGGGATATATGCAGTTCGAGCGGGTATCAAAACAGCATTATTTGATAAAGGTGGTGGCGGAGGTCTTGCTGCTATCGCACCAAATATTGAGAACTACGCTGGGTTTACTTCGATCTCTGGTTTGGACCTTATGGAAAAGATGAAGGAACACGCTAGTAACTATGTTGACATGCATTTCTATGAGGACGTTGAATCCATTGAGAAGAAGAATGGATCATTTGTTATCAAGACCTCTGAGGAAAAAAGCTATACGGTGGGCGCAATCCTTATTTCAACGGGAACGGAACATCGTAAACTAACCTGTAAAGGTAGTGCTGAGTTTGAAGGTCGTGGCGTAAGCTATTGTGCGACCTGCGATGGTTTCTTCTTCAAGAATAAGAATGTTGCCGTTGTTGGCGGCGGGAACTCTGCGCTCATTGAAGCAATTTATCTGAAACAGATCGGTTGTACCAATGTATATCTTGTACATCGACGTGATCAACTCCGGGCTGAGGAAGCCTATGAGCATGATGCAAAAAAAGCGGGGGTTGAATTCCTTCTAAGTAAGATCATTAAGGAGATCCAGGGTGATGAGAAGGTTGAATCAATGGTGCTTGAGGATACAAAAAACTCTGAAACCTCAACCCTTACGGTAGATGGTATCTTTGTCTCCATTGGTGTGATCCCTCAGAACGAGATTGCAAAAAATCTTGGTGTTGAGCTTGATGAACAAGGGTATATCAAAGTTGATACGCAGATGAGAACTAATGTGAAAGGTGTCTATGCCGCTGGTGATATCGCAGGGGGTCTTCGTCAGGTCATCACTGCTGCAGCTGAAGGAGCAATCGCCGCTCTTACATCAACTGAAGTTCTCGGGAAACAGTATCCATATTAACAGACAGGTATACAACTGCTCAGCATCTGATGGTTACAATTGTCACATGTTGCTTTTGCAAAGTAAGTTGTAAATATCATTTATTTTGCCTATTATTTTCCGATTGGTGTAATGTCTTTAACTAAAACGAAGAGGATGCTGGTGGCTTCATATGCCCATAGTTGATTTCCAATATAGATGTTTAGATTAATTTTTCCGCTAAATAGTTTGAATGTTGAGATATGAATATATAATCTGTTTTGAAGTTTGTAATATTTTGAATAAACATCTGATAAAGCACCAGTTACAATGGTACTAACAGGGGTATTTTCATCCACGCCATAGATATCGATATATATCCCTGCCCCTCCTTTAACGGTTACAAAAATCGGATCCGTCTGATTAACTTCTTTTTTAGTATTTGTCAAGCTGACCGAAAAATCAATGCATGAGTTCTGCGTTTATACTTATTGATGGATGAGATGCAGGACTGGCCTGTTGAAGCAGTTCAACTTATTAAAAACCTGAAACAGGAAATCGAGGGACTGAAGAAGAAAATCAATGAACTTGAGAATAAATTGCGGCTGTATGAAAATCCTCATACACCCTCGTCTCGTCAACGGTTTAAAGGAAATAAAGGTGGAAGCAATGTCTTTCCTGGGAAACATGGGGGGGTAATTGGTCATCATGGTGCTACACATAAGGTGCCGGAACCTGATAGGATCATCCCAGTAACAAGTGATCTTTGTCCTTGTTGTGGATGTCTGTTAGGTGACCCGGTAGATGTGCAGAAGCGTACGATCGAGGAGATCCCTTCTCCACCGAAGATGGCGGTGACCCGGTTTGATATTCATACATATATCTGCCCCGGGTGTGGATGTAAGGTGACTGCTCATCATAGGGATTGCCCAAAGGTCGGTGGTCTTGGTATCAGTTTAATGACCAACATCACATTACTTCGTTTTCAGCTTCGTGGTGTCCTCCGACGTATTCAACAATATTTAGGAGATCATTGGGGTTTTGATCTGAGTGCAACTGGAGTAAGTGATGTTCTTCTTCGTGTTG
>CAYPIF010000076.1:0-16351 GCA_964410735.1 uncultured Thermoplasmatales archaeon | reverse complement strand
TGCGCTGCTTGCGACTTGTTGTGTGTTCATTTTTACGGCGCTGATGGTCTCTCGGAGTCCTTTGAGCATGGCAGTGAATCCGTCTGCAAGGTTTTTGACATCTCCTTTAGTGTTTCCTACATTGACGTCTTTGGTGAGATCCCCTGTTGCTATTATTTGTGCTGCATCTGCTATTTGTGCGACTGGTTTTGCGATGTTATCCAGCATGTCATTAAGGCTTGCTGCCATCGTTCCGATTTCATTGGTGCTTTTAACACTGCTTCGTTTGGATAGATCTCCAGTGTTTGCGAGTCCTTTGAGTTCATCTCCAATGGTCGCAAGTGGCTTTGTAATGGATCGGGTGATTGCCCATGCAAAAACCAGTCCAATAACAATAGATATAGCTAAAAATGCAATAATCATTAAATTTGCTTGTTGTTGTGCAGCTGCTTGTTGCTCCTGAGCAATTGATGAAATAAGGTAAGCTCCACCGTAATAATCGCTATTTGTTTCGCTACTACCCATTATTACGCTACCTGCTTCCACCATATTAGATAATGATTCGGCTTTGTTTTCTTCATTTTCATGATAGAGTTCAGCTTGGGCAACATAACGAGTAATGTAATTATTAATGGAATCCGCAACATTTCTCATCTCCGAATCACTAGAAGCAAGATTTGATAGCATCCCAGCTTCAGATTGTGTTGCTTGCATTGCTGTTTGAAAAGCAGACCATTTTTCATCTGTTGGAGTGCGAATGTAATACAATGCAGCGACTCTATGTAAAATGAATTTCGCTTCAACAATATGCGATTGTTCACTAATTTCGCCACCAGGCATCGATAATGAACGTATATTTTGGATTTCTGCATTGAATCCATCTCCAATGATAGTCCATTCAGGCAATACTTGATTAGCATTAGATTTTGTTTTTTCAACATATACATCTAAATTTTCTTTATAATCTTCAACAGGGGATTGTATAGAATTCAGTATATTACGTACTTGCGTGTCTATACTCATTGATTTCATCTCAGCGATTCTATCGCTTATTAATGATAACTGCGTATTAGCATTTTCAATATACGTGTCTTCCCCGTATAACATGAAATTGTTGACCTGTCTTCGTAGTTCTATTGTATCAGACGCAATCCATGATGCATCATTGGTTTGTTCACTATAAAATATGGACTGCCCAAGTGCATTGAATCCTACAATACCCACCACTGATGTTAATAGTATTAACACAGAAAATCCCATAATCAGCTTTTTACTTATTTTTATATCATCCCATTTTCCCATCCTTCTCTCTCCTCATTATAAGAAAAAATGGTGATGTGATTAGCGGGTTATTTCCACTTTGGAGGTGATTTTAAAATAATCCACAATTACCATTTTTTCATGAAATTTATAATTGAGGATGAAACTACCCTTTATAAACATGTTTAATATATTGGAGTAAAAATTAATACTTGTATGAACAAGTAATACAATCCTCTCAAATGGTAGTTTTATTAATTTTTATTTTCAATTTTTATTCTTATTTTACTCGTTCCTTTTGCAATAGCAACTTTCTGAGGGTACTTACTGAAAAATCCTTTGAAAAATGTCTCCACGAATCGTGATGAATCATTTATATTCAATATAAGAGTAAAATCATTTTCAGAATCTTGATTCAATATATACCAATTCGTTTTTTCAACAAAGCGGAGAATATCATGTACATTTCGTAAACCTCTCGTAAAGTATTCTTCTTGATGTTCAACACCAATATCATACACTTCTTTCCAGAATGTATCTGAACCTTCACCAATTTCCTTAAAGAAACATTTCCAATGGTCAATATCAAGAATAATATGGTCCTTATTAAGCAAAAAATCACAATAAGCTTTCAACTGTTCTTTATTACACGTTAGTTCAATTTCAAATCTTTCAGTTAATAATTGTAATGCTTTTTTCACGACCGCTGATCTGGTACATTTATTTTTATGTGCATATTCATTTAGGGAATAAAACGATTCATCATCTAATGATACCGTTAATCTTTCCACATTAGGTATTAATGAATATGTATTTTTAAATTATTTGGTAAGATAATTGACTCAAAGTTTATCATTGAATCTAATTATCATACTATTTATTAATGATTAAATTTTCGACCATGAACTCCACCAATAAGCCTCATTTTTAAAGAATTAATGGAGCTCAATATAATGAACAAATGTGACCATATTATTATAGAATAATTATTAACATATTAATTTATATAATAATATTTGAACCTCTATGATATTATATAGGCAAAACTTGTTGGCAGGTTAATAAATGAAAAAATTCTTTTCAGCGATGGTTGCTGTTATTATGATTAATGTTGTTCTTACAGGTGCAGGAGTTCTTGGTAAGATCGATATCGAATCAGTAAAGATCACTCAAGAGCAAGGCAGAATCATACCCTGCGCAAGTGTGAACGTCTCATTTTTAGCGCCAACACCATTGAACTATTCCGTTGTACCCCTGTTTTTTCCGTTGATCCAAAACGGATTACGCGAATCAGCCTGGTCTTTATCTGAAAGGACCAGTTAAATCTCCCTTTTTCTTTTTAATTGATTCAACATAATTCTTGTTTTTTTAAAAATTAATATTCATTAGATTGGTAGGTTGAGCAACTCCAATAAATTGCTTAAATATCAAAAAAGGAAAGAATAAGGGGATGGTTAATTTGTTACTTTTTGGATTTGCTTCATTCTCTGAGACACAGCTACGAGTACGATCCAGCTGAGAAGGATCACTATGATCATTGAACCACCTGCTGTTGCCATTTCCTGAAGCAGTATAGGGATGTCAGCTGGGTTCTGCATTGCCGTTAAAAACGGTGGGTATAGAATAACTCCCTCATGGGCAATGTGTTCGATTGCGAGCATGATAACCCACCCCAGAACATGATGTTCAACCAGCCTATTTTGAAAGTTTCAGGTATCTTTTTTCTAAATAGGGTTGTTACAATTGCTAGACTCATTGGTGCTATGAAACATGCCATTTTTGTTTTCCTCCAGTTATGTTTGGTTTTTGTTGAGAGGTAAACAACAGTAGTGCCCATATGATGAGTATCGGTATAATCATGATAATTCCTAACACCGCACCATTTGTTATGAGACCATCTGTTTCCAATTCTAAAAATGCTCCACCCGCCTACCCGAGGATATGGTCCACAAGGATCATAATGGATGTTCCCTATATCATAAGGCTGAGTATGTCTAATTTGTATATTTTTGGTTTTATGTACCATAGAATTGTTACTGCGATGGTAGCAATCATTGTTGTTACAAGCCGCATATTATCCTCCCCTGTAACATTTTTTTTAATTTTGTAACACCAGATGAGAATTGGTTGTTTAATAGTTTTGGTAACAAAAAAAAGAATAAACGTGCTACTAACATCGGCGGTTTTAAAACATAAAAATGCAAAATTAAACAAAAAGTATCATTGAAATTATTCGGAAAGGCAAGGATGAATCATAAAGAATATAAAGAAAATGTCTTTTCAATGATAAAAAAAAACACTATTTGGGAGGTAAAAGATGACTACTGAAACTAGTCACATAGAACCAAAAGGTGTTCCCATCGTATTAACCGCCTCACGAGCGGAGGCAAATGAATTTGATAACAACCCATTTGCAGCGTTTATCTGTACTTTTCCAAAAAAACTATCAGGTATCGCTCTTCGAGAATACCTTAATCACCTTGAAAGTAACCATGATGGAACAGCCACCCGCACCATCTATGGTCTACGTAAAGTAGAATCAATGCTCGTAGATACCTTTGGGGAGAACATCGTCAAAGTCGCCCATTATAATCAACTCCACCAGTTCATTGGGAAAAATACAAAGGTCGTTGGAATTGCATCAATGGACCCTATGGGTTTAGCCTATGTCTCAACAACATATAACTCATTGATTGGTTTCGGTGGAGAGGCACTAAACGCCTCTGAATTCAAAAAAATACTCACCCATCCCTCCATCACCACCTATCGACCGAAGATCGTTGTCGGTGGGGCAGGAAGCTGGCAGGTCGCGGAAGCAAATGCGCAGGAAACACTAGGCATTGACACCCTGTTCTATGGAGAAGGGGAAACACAACTTGTCTCATTATTCCAAAAAATACTCAACAATGAACCCATCCCAAAGATCGTTGAATCAGGGAAAATCAACCATGATCAAGTACCAATCATAAAACATGGTGCCTGCTACGGAATGGTAGAAATAACAAGAGGATGCGGCAGAGGATGCAAATTCTGCAGTCCAACGAACCGAATGAAGTATAGTTTCCCACTGGAACACATTATGAAAGAGGTTGATATAAACATCCGCGACGGTGCAACATCGATATTTACCGTCACCGAGGACCTCTTCCTCTATAAATCAAAACCAAAGTTCATCCCAAATCGAGAAGAAGTTGTCAAGCTCTATAAGACCATCTCAAAACATCCCGGTGTTGAATACATTCTTTTGTCTCATGGGTCCTTTGCACCCGTGAAATATGATCCGAAGCTCCTTGATGAACTCACACCGATACTCCTTGAAAAAACGAAATGGAACCCAAAGACAAGCTCCCGTTACAAAAAACCATTCATCTCCATAGAGATGGGAATTGAGACCGGCAGTGTCCGACTGATGAACAAATACATGAAAGGAAAAGCATTACCATATAGTGTTGATAATTGGCCTGAACTTGTTGTAGAAATAATAGGGATGCTCAATGATTATGACTGGTGGCCCTTATGTACCATCATGACCGGTCAACCAGATGAGACCGAAGATGATGTCCGTGCAACTCTTGAACTTATTGATACGCTCCGTGCACATAACGCAAAGATGTTCTACACACCACTCCTCTTCATTCCATTAAGAGAAGCAGCTCTCAGCGAGGAAAAACGAACGGATCTTGAAAATCTAACAGAACTTCAATGGGATGTGCTTGCTCGATGTTGGCGTAACAACATTGATTTCTGGACACCTGATCTTCAGAAATACCTTGGACCCACCTTCTTTGCAGCCCATTGGTTCTATGCTCGGTGGAAGCATGGGAAAAAAGCGACGAAACCCATGATGAGACTTGCAGGATTTCCTTTCTTCGAACAGGAAAACGGGGATCATACCACAAATCATATCTCAATAAAAGCATTCAAAGAGAATTTCAACACAATCCTTGACGAGACGAAGGAACGGATCTTCAAACGATAGCAATAATATATATGTTAAAGCAAAAATGGGAGAAGAACAATACTAAAGAAACGATTTGTACCATGGAGAACCCATGCACAAACAAGATTCTGAGACCGTCGACATATCTCAAGGGTCAAAACCCCTTGAACAATAGTACGGAGGATGAAAAGGTTTGTCAGGTTCTGAGGATGCATTAGGATAAAGCTGAGTAATGAGGTGATATAGGCAATCCTCAGATCTGTCTTTGAAGAGAGATATAGGAAAAGGATGTCTCTGAAGAAGAATTCCTCAGTAAAGGATTCGACAAAACTTATTACGCCTAGAGAAAAATATGGTTCACTTGATCCACCTATGACAATCTTTGCAATAAAAGTGACAAAAAGCATGATTGGAATAAAAAGAAACCCGAGTTTTAGACTTGTTTCAAACCCTTTATCTGAGATACCAAACATGCTGAAGGGAAAATCTTTTTTTCCGGGTTCATTGATTTCCAAGAGATATAGAGAACAAAAAGTGATAAGGTGACGAATAACAGGTATTTCGTAACGATATTTGATGATGAGGCAAGCCCCAATGCCAATGGCCAATAGAAAAATACAATAGGTACCGTAATGAGAATGATCAACGTAACGTCAAGGACCGCATTTTTTATATCTCATTGCGTAAAAAAGCGGTATGAACAATGGTACAAGCACAGGCCAGAGGAAAAAATCAAATTGCATATCTCTACCACCATTCTGGAGATTGATAGCCATCTAACGTATTAATATTTTAACCTTGAACAGTGGTTTCAAAAGTTAAAGAATCGTAGAAGATCATTGAATAATATATGGTGTGTTTACAGGTGACGCATCTACTTGAAAAATGGGGTATTGTATAGCCAGAAAGGGGACCTTAAGAAAAATCAACATTTTTCCGGGTATGATCTTTGGAAATAATGTGTTATGATGATGCCAGTAATTAGAAGACCATTGAATTGAATTCTTATGAATTAACCCCATTGAATAATTAAACAAAAAGGGTATCATAAAGGGATCAAGTATTATTTCATCTATGAATAGTTCTTTTTTATTTTCTCCATAGAAATTGTTCTTTGTAACCACAAATGGTTCATTGGATTTTTTAGGATTGGGGAGTAAATAAAAATCAGTTACTTCATTGTTAAAAGAATTCTGGGTTATTTGAATAGATGAGTTATCAACAGGTAGTCCACTTCCTGCATAATAGAAACCAAAAGTAAAACCAGAGATATTGTTATGTGAAATGTTAAGATGATAATTAGTATCAAATTCATGTGAAAAACTGATACCACAGTCAAAACTAGCGGATGAGTCCGGACCAAATGGGGATTCCATGTGATTGCGATCGATTATAATATGTGATGGTGCAGTTTCATAAAAATTTAAATTAATACCAATCCCATATCTTATAATGCTGTTTCTGGAAATTATAATCGTTGAATCTTGAACTGGGTTATTGAAATAAATGCATCTTGAGGGGATTCCAGTATATGATTCTATATGATTATCTAGAATTTCAGCAGAAGAATTCGTATCTATAATAATCCCTGAATTGCAATTAACAAAATGATTATTCTGGATGGTCAATCCTTCTGAATCTGTTGCATGGATCGGACGGGTAAGATACATAGTAATATTGTTGTATGGGCGTATACACAGGTTCTTTATCCTTACATTATCCGAATGAACTGAGAGTATCGTATCAAACTGATAAAGCTCTTCAGGTTTATCCTGCTGAAGAATAGTATTAATGTTATCTTCCCCAATAAGGCTAATTTCTTTGGATATCTTCAGACATTCAGAATACATTCCGCTTAGAACGAAAACAGTGTCACCGTTATCACTTTCATTAATGCCCTCTTGAACAAATTGAAAAGGATGTTCATAACTTCCATCCCAAGGACCAGTAACATTATCATCATCAACATAGATTGTCCTGGCCCCAATCTGTTCAATACAAAAAGTAATTGATGATGACAACACCAACAAACAAACCAATAATAGCAAGAGGTTTTTCGTTTTAAATCCCTCCATATATGCTATAGTCCTAAAATGATTTAAATATATCTATGATGAAATATTCTTTGAATCTCAAAGGTTTAAAGTGAATCCACAGTATGTATTAAAGTGGCTTGAGGGACAAACCCATTAGATAAGATATTTATATAAACAAGAAGTTACAAAATCAATATGGAGGGAACAATAAATGAGATTTCTTCTGATACGTTCGGAAGGGTTTTCTGAAAATACCTTCAACACCTCAGTATATTCACCAGGTTTTCTTCCACCTCTTAGCTTACTATACATTGGATCTGCATTGGAAAAAGCGGGCCATGATGTGGAACTCATTGATTATTCACAAGAAACATTTTCAAAGGAACATTTGGAAAAAAAAGTTCGTCTTGTTGATGCAGTTGGGATCAGTGTTTACACAGATAAACTAAATCATGCAAAGGAGATAACAAAAATAATTAAAACAATTGATCCAGATATTCCAATAATCCTTGGCGGACCTCATTGTATCTTCCTAAAAAAACATGCGTTACAAGATATCACCAATGCAGATATCTGTATTGCTGGTGAGGGGGAAGAAGCAATAGCTGATATAGCTGATGCGTTGGCTGGCAAAAAATCATTTGCCACTATCCCCGGGGTATACTATAGAAAAAACAAATATATTCGACAAGGAAAACCGATTTCAATCATTAAAAATCTAGATTCAATACCATTTCCTTCACGTAAACTTGTTAAGAAATATGATTATGGTAAAATTGGTAAACGATTTCTTTTCTCTCCCCCGTTAACCTCGATGATCACCAGTAGGGGTTGCCCCTTTCATTGCAGGTTTTGCGCGAGATATGCAAATGCGATAGACGGATGGGGTTCTCGTAAAAGATCTGCTGAAAACGTGCTAAAGGAATTTGAAGAAATCGATAAAAAATATGGTTCCGTACTGATCGTTGATGACAATTTTATATTGGATAAAAAACGGGCCCATCAGATTATGGATGGCCTGATAGAAATGGGGACGACTGTTGATCTCTTGATCATGGGTGCCAGGGTTGATTCCGCAGAACCTGAGTTATATAAAAAGATGAAGAAAGCACATGTAAAGTTGGTTAGTTATGGTATTGAGTCGGGTAACCAGGATGTATTGGATTTTTACAAGAAAGGATTTACCCTTGATCAAGCAAGAAAAGCTGTATTATTAAGCAGAAAAATGGGTTTTAAAACCCTTGCCACTTTCATCATTGGTGCACCTATCGAAACAAAGGAACATTTCGACAGAACCATCAAGTTTTCCTGTTCGTTGCCCCTTGATTTCGTAATCTATGGTGTATTACATTATGAAATGGGATCAGATCTATGGAAAACAGCAGTGAAAGAGAAAAAAATCGGAAAGGATGAGTTTCTAGTACCCGCTGATAAAAAAAGAGGTCTGGGCAATTATTCTCAAAAGTACCTTGAAGAATATTGCCTGAAAGGATATCGCACGTTCTATCTTCGCCCTAGATATGTTACAGACCAGATATTCCGGGGATTCGTACAACAAGACATACGTTCACTAGTAACAGGGATGAGATTTCTTACTACTTCAAATTGATAATTGCTAAAGGCCCAAATACATTAAAATCATCTGTAATACATCGTTTTATTATAGGATAGTGACTGTATGGATGAAAAAGAACTGAAAAGAAAAATTTACAAAATAATAAATGAGGAAGTATACAGTGAAGGTAAAACATTCTATCCAACAAAAAAGGATTTAGAACGAAATCCCAATATGCATCCTGGGTTTGAACATGTCGTAAGCGGACAACGAACTGCTGCACGTAAAATAGTTGAGTTTTTAAAAAACGAAGTTGGCATTATTTTAGAATAGGCCCCTATGTGTAAAACAAAATGTATGCAAAGCCTGTTTTTCCAAAAAATAGTTATGTTAATTATTTAATCTTGATGCTGAGGGAAGAGAATGAAACCTGGATATACCATTGCAATATTTTTAGGATTAGGATTAGGACTTCTCATAGGGAATGAATTCGCAGAGAAAATTATTACAATCATTGGTGCAATATTTGTGATTGCATCATTAATTTCTATGATTGTTTTATCATATCGAAAGAGGAGAGTTGAATCTAAACGCAGATCTAAGGGTAATGATGATGTTTATGATCTTACTGAGTTATCATATGATTTAAGGGATCAAGACCCTGATGATAAAGAGTTGAAACCTGGTTCAAAGGAACACAAAGAGATTGGTGAACTTACTGAGATGGATTACCATCATTCTGATAAATAATTGAAAGTAAAGTTAATTGTTATTTCATATTAATCTCTTAGACTGTTCCAATCATAATATCAATCGGTGTTGCTTCTTTGTCGTGAGGGCCTTTATGATATAACCAAACACTAATTGTTTGCCATGTCCTCACCGGTGTTGTAATATTTTTCGAGATATTGTTGTCTACAGTAAATTGAAACGTATACACTCCATGTGACCAAGTAATATAATCATCAGGTATTGGAAGATACCAATTTATTTGCCGTTCAAATTCAGCCTCTTCATCTGGCTGGATAGTATATGTGATTAGATGAACTGAATTATTATCTGAATCGAATATTTCAACAGATAGATTATGAGGTATTGAATCCATATTATATATATCGTATACTTGCGCAGGTGGACCTACAAACAGTATTGGAAATACAAGAAAAAAGAGATAGTATCCAATAAAGAGAAGGAACACTATGAATAGGACAAGTATTATTCTCCTTTTTTTCACACTTATTGGCATATACTCTAATTCTCTCCTTTAAGTATAATTCTTAGAATTTCAGTCTATATAATTATTGTTATTCTAATCTATAAGTTTGGTTAATAAAAGTGCAAAAACATGAATAAAAGTGCAAGTGCGAATAAAAATGCAAAGCCACAAAAAGCAAATATTAATATACTGGAAAAGTGTATATACGTACTAGTACGTCTTAAGACGTATTTATAGGTGTTTATATGAAAACAGTAACAACAATTGGTCTTGCTCTCTTTGGAGGAGGTATTATCCTACTCATCATTTACGGGATAATACAAGGCTTTGAAGAATTAACTCAAGCAATGGATCTTATCACTATGACCCTGTCAGGAATCATCATCATAGGATTCCTTGTGCTACTAGGAACAATCGTAATTGAACAACGAAAGGATACTAAAAAAACAATGGAACATATTAAAAAGGAGGATCTGAAACCATGATACTTGTAAACACAGATTTTGTAACCGGGAAACAGATTAAGGAAACCCTTGGACTTGTAAGAGGAAACACAATACAAGCTAAAAGCATTGGAAAGGATATCAAAGCAGGATTCCGAAATATTGCTGGTGGAGAGATAAAAGAATATACCCAAATGCTCGCGGAATCTAGAGAAATCGCATTACAACGAATGAGTGAGAAAGCGAAAGAACTCGGTGCGGATGCAGTCATCAACATCAGATTCATGACCTCATCGATCATGGGTGGTGCTGCAGAGATCCTTGCCTATGGTACCGCGGTCACCCTGAAATAGACCGATCTTGATCATTATGAACTCGGTCATACTACTCATCGTAGGTCTCCTCATAACAGGAATGGGTGTTGCATCACTGTTCGATCCAAATTTCTCAAGATGGATCAATCTACCGGGGGACCCACGATTAAAAGCATTGGTTTCAATCCTTATTGGAACAATTATCATTATCATAAATTTCACACTATAGAACCTAGAAGGAAAGGCCATGAAAAAACAAACAATACATATAGGAATCATTCTCATAAGCATCAGCCTGCTATCCACAATTTTTAGTGGTTGCACAGTACAAGAAAATGAGGATAACAAAACACCAAAAGAGATCCCATTGGAAACAAAAGCAGAACAAATGGTGGAAAATCTCACAAAGGAAAATTATGCAGCAGTATATGAGAATTTCAATGAGGAGGTCAAATCATCATTTTCTCTAAAGGATCTGCAAACCGCATGGAACTCCCTTATAAGCTCATATGGTACTTTTGAAGAGATAGTGAATACAAGAAAGACCGAGGAGTTTGGGTATCAAATCGTCTATGTAACTTGTTCATTTGCAACATTAGGAAAACTTGACCTCCGATTTGTTTTTGACAATCAAAGCAAAGTCGCAGGATTTCAATTCGTACAAACACCAACTGAAGACGAATACACCTCACCTGATTATGTGAACAACTCAGCGTTTACAGAAGAGAACGTTACAATTGGAACTAGCCCCTGGAAACTACCGGCAACACTATCAATTCCAACGGGAAAAGGCCCATGCCCTGCTGTGGTACTGGTCCATGGATCCGGACCAAATGACCGGGATGAAACAATTGGACCGAACAAACCATTCAAAGACCTCGCGCAAGGCCTCGCATCACAAGGATTCATCATCATTCGGTATGATAAACGAACAAAAGTCTACCCTACTGAATGCGCAGCATTACTAAATTTCACACCAAAAGATGAAGTTATTACAGATGCTCTTGCAGCCATATCATTCCTCCAAAACAACTCACAGGTGGATGCTGATAATATCTTCCTCATTGGCCATAGTCTTGGTGCAATGATGGCACCTGAGATCGCCAGTCAAACAACTGCTCTCAGGGGCGCTATCATGATGGCAGCACCCGCAAGATCATTTGAAGATCTCCATCTAGCTCAATACACCTATCTTGCTGAACTGGATGGGACCATCGATGAGAACGAACAAGCACAGCTTGATGCTGTAGCAGCCTCTGTTGAAAAAATCAAAACTATGAACATCACTAGCGATGAATATCTCCTAAATTTACCCTACAGCTACTGGCTCTATCTCTCAACATACAACCCGATAGATGTTGCTAATAATCTAACAATACCATTACTCCTCCTTCAAGGTAAACGAGACTACCAAGTAACATATGAGGATGATTTTAATGTTTGGCAATCAACCTTTGAGAATACATCAACAGTGACGTTGAAAACATACGATACTCTTAATCATCTCTTCATAAGTGGAACAGGTACACCAACCAACACAGAATACTTGACACCAGGAAATATTGATCAAAACGTCATCACTGACATTGTTTCCTGGATGAACAGCATACTTTAAATGGATTGAAGCTCTATGAAAAAGGTAACAATAACCCTTGACGATGATGTCTGGAAATGGTGGAAAAAAAACCCTTGGATCAACCTGTCACAACTAGCAGAACGTGAACTAAGACGCATACGAGCATTAGAAGAAAGAGTACTAGGTGTATGCCCTCAATGCGGGAACGCAAAGCTCCGTTTTGATGGGAAAATATACCGATGTTCAAATTGTGGGTATGAATATAAATAGAGGTGAAAAAATTATGAGATTCTGTCCACGTTGTGGATCAACAAACATCGACTGGGTCCTTCCCCAGGACTGGTCTAAATGGGAATGTAAGGATTGCGGGTATATTGGCCCTCTTATTGTAGAGGATGGTAAGATCGCTGATAAGATCCGAGAGGACTATCAAAAAGAGCATCAGCACAAATAGGTGGAATATATCCTATGATGGTAACAACAACTGAAACGATCCCTGGAAGAGATGTCCAAGAGGTCCTTGGCGTCGTCTTTGGAAGCTGTGTACAGACAAAACATATTGGAAAAGACATTGGAGCAGGACTGCGCAGTACTATAGGTGGTGAAGCAAAAGGCTACACTGAGCTTCTTGAAGAATCAAGACGCACTGCGATGCAACGCATGATACAAGATGCAGAAGAACTTGGTGCTGATGCCATCATCGGTATGCGATATGCAACAGCTCAAACCATGCGAGGTGCTGCAGAAATCATCGCATTTGGAACAGCGGTTCGAACCTATTAGAAACAAGGAGAAAAAGGGTATGAAAACAGTTGAAGTCACTAATTTTATCAAATCCTATGGGAGTCTTGAGGCAGTAAAAGGTATTAGTTTTTCCATTGATAAAGGAGAGATCTTTGGTCTTATCGGCCCTAATGGAGCAGGTAAGACAACCACGTTACGGGTCATCGCAACCCTGCTTCAAATAACACAGGGTTCCATCACCGTCCTTGGAATTAACGTCAAAGAACATCCTGATCAAATACGTAAACATATCAGTTATTTGCCCGAGGACGCTGGAGCATATAAGAACCTTACCGGCAGACAATATCTTGAGTTCATGGCAAATTTCTTTACTGAGGATTCAACAAGAGATATCGTAGAAAAAGGTATCCTCATCGCTGATCTAGATCAACGCATCGACGACAAGGTGGACACCTATAGTAAGGGGATGAAACGACGATTACTTGTCGGCAGGGCCTTAATGAACAAACCAAAACTAGCAATCCTAGATGAACCAACCTCAGGCCTTGATGTTCGAAATGCTCAAGAGATACGAAGTATCGTTAAACAGACAGCACAAAACGGGACAACAATCCTTCTTTCATCACATAATATGCTTGAGGTTGAATTCCTCTGTGACCGTATCGCGTTAATCGCAGATGGAAAGATCGTCGAAGAAGGAAAACCTCAAGAGCTGAAACACAAATACAAAGCAGCTAACATCGAAGAGGTCTTCATGAAGGTGGTACAATGAGCCCACTTGGAAACATCCTAAAAAAAGAGATCAAAGAGCTTCTTACACCTGGAACGGTCCTACCGATCGTTCTTATCACCCTTATCTTTGGGTCCATCGGCAACACCATGGGTGGCATCGAAGAAGAGATCCAACAAGTACCAGCCATCGGGCTGATCAATGAAGATGATGGCATGTATGCACCCGTTGTCACAAGTATCTTCCAGAACCATTCGAACATCATCATCAATAGCACAACGCTTTCAGAAAAGGATCAAGTGGTTGAAACCGTTCAAAATCATGATGGAGCCGCAGTCCTTATCATACCAGAGAACTTCAGCTCGAACATTGTCAACGGCAACCCCGGGAAAATCGAGGTATACTGGATCGTGAAAGGAACAGGAATCATGGATTCCATTCCTTCTGCATCAGTTCAGGGTCTGCTTTCTTATGCGCAACAGCAGATATCTAGGACTTTGATCACTCAAGCCAATGCATCATCCAATGCAAGTCTAGTCCTTAGCCCAGTGATAGAGATCGATACCACAAATCTCAAAGGCCAAGAATACCCTAATATTTCCCCAGGCACCATAACTCAGATCCTCTCCACGCAATCAACGACGACACCAATCGTTATGATGATGATCATCATCATCGCGGGTGGCATGGTGATCTCATCAATGGCCCTAGAAAAGGAGAACAAAACCCTTGAAACATTGCTTACGCTGCCGGTTCGACGGGTGAGCATTGTCACAGGCAAGATAGCTGCAAGCGCAATTGTTGGGTTGTTCCTTGCATTGATCTATATGTTTGGTATTGGATACTATATGCAATCATTGACCTTTGATACAGGTACCGGATCAACAAGCTTCAGTTTGGCGTTATCTAACTTTGATCTGATCATTGTTGGAATAAGCCTGTTTGCAGCACTAGTAGCAGGACTTTCCCTTTGTATGCTCTTAGGGACCATGGCAAAGAACTACAAAAGTGCACAAACACTGACCGCACCAGTCACCATGATGGCCATCTTTCCCATGATACTTACCATGTTCACTGATTTCGATACCCTCCCCTTAGCATTAAAGACACTCGTGTTTGCGATCCCATTTTCACATCCAATGATGGCACAACGAGCATTACTTTTTGGTGATTACACCCTGGTCATCGGTGGCATCATCTATGTTACCATCTTTTCAGTCGTTGTCATTGGACTCGTTATATGGGTGTTCACCACAGATAGGCTTCTTACCGGCACTGTTGTTGGAAAGAAACTTGCACGATTCAAACGGAAACGATAAACGTTTCCATCTCCTAATTTTTAAATAATATCACTTGATAGGAAGAATCATCCAGAACGTAGACATGGTCAATATTCTTTTATCCTTTTAAAAAAATCTTCGTATGTCTTTTTTGTCTGTTCGAACATGAATTGATAGTACTTGCTCTTTGTTTTTCTTTCCAATCCTTTCGCTATCGCATTGAAATATGCTTTGGAATTAACAGCATGAACAATGATGGGAAAGTAACCATGGTCGATAAGGATCTTGTTCATGATCAGTCGCCCTGTTCGTCCGTTCCCATCTAAAAACGGATGGATATATTCATAGGTTAAATGAAAATCAAATGCTAATTTAAATGGGTACTCCGTTTTTTTTATTTGTTTGTATCTTTCAAGGAGTTCCTGCAATGATCGTTCAACGTTGTCTGGCTGAACCGTTGGTCGATTGTTGACGATGTTATCAATCTTTTTAAATCCTTTTGGATACAGTTCTCCGTTCGACATGGTTAAATTTTTCGTAAGGATATAATATAATCTTTTTATTGAGGAAATGTTGAATTTAAATCCTTTTTGTAAGTAATTGAATGCTTCAATTGAATTATAAACCTCTTTGACCTCATTTCTATTCTTATATCTACTATCACCCGTTTCAATAATTTTTTTTACTTCTTTGGCAGGAATTTTTGCCCCTTCGATATTATTGGAATTGAAAATGAATTCTTGTGCGAATTCGATTAGAATAAGATCAGTAATTTTTTTAATTTCAAGGAGGTTATTAATTTCAATTGATTTCAATTCATTTTGATAGATAATATTTTCATTATGCGTTAACTTTATTGTTTCCAAAAACTGCTTTCGGAGATCCAGCTCCTTCATTGAGATAGTATTGAAGTTGTTTTTCAAATAGTCTTTTGCATCTAGTGTTAAAATATTTTTTCCTATGTGCTCTTTTATCCGAAATCTATGCCCCATGAAGGTGAATTTTTTCACAAATGATGCATAGTCAACATGGTTAACAGTTTTAACTTCGATATAGGACATAATACATAATAAATACAACTACAATATATTTAAATTTTACTATTTGGGCAGTAAATATCCATGATTTTTTACCAACCGAGACATCAAAAAACATGTATTTCACTCAGCAACGAACAGATCAAAGAAAAACTATACTCATCTGTGTTTTACCTCATCTATCTATTCTAGCAACAACAATCTAAGAAGAATCCATAAAAATCTCTTGAAAGTTTAAAAA
>CAYPIF010000075.1:0-2648 GCA_964410735.1 uncultured Thermoplasmatales archaeon | reverse complement strand
TTTTTTTTAGATATAGAAACCCTTTTAAACGTTGTGCCCATATGTGGGCACAACATGGTATATATACGGACTAAGAAACGAAAAGATAAAACCTATTATTATCTTGTTGAAGGAAAACGGGTCAATGGGAAAGTTAAACAAAAGGTTTTAAGATATCTAGGGACCAACCCTAAAATGGTTAACGCTACTCTTGATAAAGCTCAAGTGAAACGATTAGCTGAGACGGTTTTTCTAGAAGATATCTCTACGTCGGATGAGTTGAAAACATGTCTTGATCAGATCGGTATCCCTTATCCTGAAAGTGATATTGTAGAGATGAATTTATCACATAAGATCGGGGAAAAAAAATTCAATCTCTTTTTGTATTTCCAGGCCGCGGAAGAGGTTTGAATCTTCATTTGATCGTTGTCCTTGTTGTCAGGGTGTGTTGAAGGTTGAGAGATCTCGGAATCGTCGGTTGGTGACAGTTGATGGTGATGAGCAAGTTACTGAGATCGTGAAGTATTGTCCGGTTGATGGAATGCGTTTTGGTGCTGAATCGTTACGAAGGTTGACTCCTGTTCGTTCACCGTATTCATTTGATCTTTTGGTTCGTATTGGTCGGTTACGGTATTGTAAGCATTTACAGATCGGTGAGATCCAAGCGGAGATCGGGAGGGTTGGTCTGTTTATCCCTCGGTCAACGTTGCAGCGTTTGTGTATTCGTTTTCTTCGTTATTATATCGCGGTTCATCTTGAAAGTATGTCGTTGCTTGCAGAGCAGGTTCGTATGAATGGGGGGTATGTGTTGCAGGTTGATGGTAGTCAGAATCATGGGCGTGGGACGCTTTTGTTGGTGAAAGATATGATAAGTGGATTTCGTTTATTTGCTTCTCGTTTTCCTTCTGAGAATAAGGATGATCTGGTTGTTCTTTTTCGATATCTTGAAGATGTTTTTGGTGTCCCGTTAGTTGCTATTCGGGATGGTGGAAAGGGTATCGTTCAAGCTCTTGAAAGTGTTTTTCCAGGGGTGTATCAGGTGTATTGTCATTTTCATTTTCTACGAGCGCTTGGTTCGGCTTTGTTCGATCATTCTCATATACGGTTTAGAAAAATGTTGAATGGTCTAGGTGTGAAAGGTAAGTTACGAGTGTTGTATAAAACGGTTTGTAAACAAAAGGATATGGGTCGGAGTGGTTTTGTATCTGAGGTGTTGAATGAGTTAGTTGTTTTACTTGAGTATGTGTTGAAGTATAAGAGTGAAGGTCTTGGGTATCCGTTTGAGCTTCAGGATCTTTGTTTCTATGAGAAATGTTTGATGATCGAAGAACCTGTTCAGAGACTTGTGAATAGATGTGCTGAGGAGTATGTGTATGTGAAAAGTCTTTGTATGGTTAAGGAAACACTTTGTTTGTTACATCCTCCGTCTAAACATGAGGGGAAACTTCAGAGGGATGTAACACGGCTAATGGAGCGGAAAAAATGGTTTGATGCTGCTCGTTGTGCGTTACGTTGGCGTAATGGCCCGGTTCCGTTGAGCACGCAGATCAAATGGGGTGAAAAGGATCTTCAGAAAGCATGTAGAGGCATTAACGATTTTCTTTCTCTCTTACAAGTTGAGAAAGAAAACAAGGGTATTTCTTCTTCGTTGAAACGTGGTCTTGGTATCATCGAAGATCGGTTTAGAACATATAAGGATAATCTTCTGGTCCCAAACATTCAAATTGATACTGATCATGGTAAGAAGATCGTTGTATTGGAACGGACGAATAATAGTGTTGAGATGGATTTTAGAAGATGTCGAAGACATGTTCGAAGGTTACAAGGGAATAGTGATGTAGAAGAGGTCATTCAACGTGAAGGTGTAGGACTTTCCTTGTTACTTAACATGAACAGTCCAAATTATATGCAGATCGTGTATGGTTCATGGGACTGTATGGGAAAACGTTTTTCCATGGTTGCTGAAAAAGCATTAGAACGAGCTGATCTGTTGTTACAAGGGTACAACCCATGGTGGGCGCAATAGCAAATTGCCATATAAGTTATCTTCTATTATTTCTCGGACAAGCCCTAAAAACAGAAAAATAGATAGGTTTATGATACTGTAGATTATAATCTTTAGAGTGTGAACTATGCCTCATGTTGTTATAAATGGTTTTGTAACTATTGATGAGATATTCGAAAAGATTGATACCATATTCATACGTGAAGAAAATGGTATACGTAAAACAGATACTGTGTATATTAACCGTGATAAAACTATCATTCTTATTGAATCACTGGTGATAGAGAAGGATAGTAAACATAATTTCTTAACAATGATTAGTCACAGGGACGATGGAATGGTGGTTAGGATTTATCCAGGTCTAGATGTAGAGAAGACCGATGGTGTTAAAAAAACATTAGCAGAAATAGCGAAACAAATAGTGACAATGTTTCCTCAATTGACGATAGGAGAAACAAATCTTTCAGAATTTATATAGTGAAAAATAAAACGTTTAAGGCTATTACTCACGTATACCACGATTACTAAAAAAACCCTTGAAGAGTTCAGAGTGTTAGATTCTTTACTATACTGTAAAAATTGTAAATTGACTTGACTTAGTCACATTAGATTATATTGAGCCTGTCCGAAAATTCAAATGTATCACTATATATTGTGTCAAAAT
>CAYPIF010000074.1:0-5433 GCA_964410735.1 uncultured Thermoplasmatales archaeon | reverse complement strand
CATGTGGGCAATATCGTTCTTGTATATGATTTGAATGAGAATATTTTGGAATTTGAACAACATTTAGAGTTGTACACCAATGTGACAATGGTCACTCTTGATGAGCTTCTTACAAATGTACAGTATAAAGAATCACCCTATATCGTTCTTGTTGGACAACTCGATGCTGGAGACAAAACAGTTGGAAACCTTTCTAAGACTATTTTGGAGGATGCTGGGGAGAATACAACTGCCATCATAGAATCAGGATCCCAATTCTTTGCATCAAAAAATGGTATATGGAATAAAACACAAACAATCGTCATGCTCTCACATCCCCATCGTTTAGATCATTTGATTGTCTTAAACGCTTTGAAAACATGTTGGAAAACAGTAGATGGCCGTTCTGTTGAATTAACATGGCCGACACCAAGGGATTCTTTTGATATCGAGGCGATTAAAGAGATAGATACGATGCTTTGGGTATATTTAGAAGAACCAGTCATACCCCTCATTAAATTAACCCGATACAATACGAGTGCAACTCCACAGACCCTTACAAAAGAAAAAGGGTTAGATTCAAGGATGAGCCCAACAGGTATTTATCTTGAGATAAACGTAAGCGAAAACGTGCAAAACAGTTCACATGACATCATTAAAGACGCTTGGATCATAGTATATTATACTGCTTCGGACTTGGATAGGAATGGTGATGGGGATTGTACCGATACCGGAGACATCCGTGAAGACACACTCTCTTTATTTGTATTTGATGAAACAAAAGGGAGATGGAATAAACTCTCTGAAACCATGGATTGGGTCATTGAGTTAGGGCAGGATACCACAAACATCGAACTCTACGGCAAGATGTATGAAGGGTATATCTTTGCTCATGTCGCTCATTTCTCATTATATGCTCTCTCCGGAGTGATACGGACGCGGGGTAGAGAGATCTTTCCACCAACTGCAACTATCAATGTTTCTGATACTTCTGGCTTTGTGAACACTGATTTTGTATTCGATGGGTCAAAGAGTGCTGATGATGGTATCATTGGATCATATCATTGGGATTTTGGAGATGGTACCAATACAACAGGTATGATAGTAACACATAGGTTTTCCAATCCTGGGATATATACCGTCACATTGACCGTTACTGATAATTTCGGTTTAACTGATACAGATATAGTAAATGTATCAGTATACCAACTAAATAATCCTCCATCTGCACCGATGATCACCGGTTCACATGAAGGCGAGATCAATACCATTATAACGTTTAGTATTGTGTCCTTTGATGTAGATAATGATTCGATTCGCTATCATATCGACTGGGGTGATGGAACAGAAGATATCTCGCCGTTAGTTACAAATAATGCTCCACTTGATCTATCAAATAGGTGGGATACCACCGGAAATTACACTATAACGGTGTTTGCAGAGGATGAGAACAATGCCTCTTCACAAACAACATCGTTTATCGTTTTTATTGGTTATGCCGTACGATGGGTCGATGATATAATTCAGGGTTATTTCATCGATAAAGATGGTGACGGTATCTATGACAGCTTCTATAATACTATCACATCGCTAGAAATATCTGTGACCTTACTTTCTAGTGGCATCTACGGTTTAGATGATGATGGTGATGATATCTATGACTACCAGTATAGCATCGTATCAGGAAAAATGGAGGAGTACCGCTTCACAGAACAAGGTGATTTTCCCATTATTTATCTAGTGCTTCTCTTTATCGTTTTACTCTTAGCGGGAGTTGTCTTTTGGTTCTTGATCATGAAAAAGAGCCATAGGGAAAACGAAAGGAAAAGAAAGGAAGAACCAGCGAAAACAATGGAAAAGAAACCAACGTTGAAAAAACAGACAAAGAAAAAGAAGAATTAGTTGAACTATTATCAGTTCATACTAGATGTTATCCCATTCCAATGCCCGCTATCGGGTTGTTACAAAATGGGCACATCTTTTTTTTTATTGAATTGTTTGTAACATGGAAACCTATTCGGGAAATCAATGTTTTTTACAATTTGGGCATAGGGTATCTTCTCCCGATCCCATGTTTCCGATATAGACATAGTGCAACCCGTATTCTTTTCCGATCTTCGCTGCGTTTTCAAGGGATGTGAGGGTGGTAGGTGGCGCATCAGTTAGTTTATATGTTGGATGGAATCCTGTGATGTGCCAGGGGATGGATATATCAATGTCTGCAATGAATCGTGCGATACTCTTGACCTCATTGGGGGTATCGTTGTATCCAGGATGAGACGGGTCGTTATCTCTATCCAAATACCCAGGGAATAGTATCGTTTGATGCTATCGAGAACTGGTTGAAAATGGGCATTACATATTTTTTTATAGAATGTTTCGCTCATACTTTTTAAATCGATGTTTGCAACATCCAAATACGGTGCTATGTTCTCTAATCGTTCCTTTTCAATATATCCATTGGTCACAAATACGTTTTTCAAACCTTTTTTATGAGTGATTTTTGTTGTTCCTTTGATCCATCTGATGCATCCGCTTCTTGAACGTCTTTCTATGATCGTGTTATCAATGGATCGGACGGATTGGAAGAAACGGGGGAAGTGGATCAATATTCTGTCAGTTTCTATTTGTTTTAAAGGTCGTGCTCTTCCTCTTTGTTGGATGGTTTTTGGACGTAGAGGGAATAAGTGCGTTAACGCATTGTAAACAGTTGTTAACCCCTGTCATAGAGGTTTTACAAAAATGTATCTGAATGGGGAGAATAAACTAGAGGTGAAGATAGCTTCATTGATACAGACGATGAGGAAAGGATCTCGGAAGATCCTTGGTGATCAACAAGTGACTCGTGATAGTAGCTTTAAGATGAATGTGTTACTTGCTTGGAACAAGAAATATGATGAACCATTGGTTGTGGCAACGACATCAGCTAAACCATGGTTATGTGATAATGTGTATGGGAAACGATTTGGTATTGAATGTATGCATAAGGACTACAGATCAAATGCGTTTGACCTGGAAAAAACCAAGGTCACCGATCCGAAAAGAATTAAGACCATGTTGATCCCTGTTGCGTTTGCATATGTTTTTTGTATGCTTGAAGGTGAACGAAGGGAGGTAGCCGGTGAGGAGATCAGTAAACCAATAAAGGGAGAAACAAGGATGGTAGGTCTTTTCCTTGATGGACTTAGAAGTATCTCTTGGCATCTGAGAAGAGCAAATATCTGTCAGTTCAAACGATTTATCCGGCAACTGTTCTCTTCATTTCTTGAAGCATGGAAGATACGACCATCATGCCTATTGGATGTTTAACAATTAACGAAAAAATGAGTAATTGTAATCGAATGATCTTGCGTCATGTTCTACGGTAAGTGCGGTATCTATTTTCTGTTTAACTCTCAAATTATTTTAATACCATTATTTGGATAAAAAATTTGGTGTAAGATCGGCTAAGCCAACATCAAAAGGTATATTATCCACCTTGCAGAATAATGTTAAGTGCTAAATTCTCAGTAAAAATGTAACCTACTGAGTACCATTTAGAATAATATAGAATGTAATATGTCGATATTCATTTCTATTGTAAGAATTCTTTTAATAATCCAATTGTTTTCATTCATTTCTTTCTTTGTCAATTGTTTCGCTAATTCGATTTTCTTCTAATTTCTTAATTTGCTTTTTTAATTCAGCCATTCTCAGTTCTCTCCCCACTGTTACTTTTTTAAACGTTTGCAGTTCATCTATTTTTTCTCTAAGGACTTTTGTTTGCTGATCAACTTGTTCTTGAAGTGTTTTTCTTTGGTATTCAACAAGATAATTAGCTTTTTTTAATTTGGTTTCAACTTTTTTCCTTCTGTGGATATTATCATACAGGAAAAGACTGATAAAAAGAAAAGCAAAGAGTAAAATTGTGAGTGGTAAATGGAAAAAACCGGTATTAGATTGTTTCTGGAAAAAAAGAATACCTGGCTCTGTTTCATAGGTAAGCATGCTCCACCCATTAACATCAAACGGTTTTTGAGCATAAAAAAAAGATTGATTGAAAATTTGAATCGTATCATCATCAAACGTATAGTTTAACGAGGAAATGGATAATCCTGCGAACTGCTTACTTTCCAGTAAAGATTGAATGCTTTCTTTAGATAAAGGCGTTAATGAATGAAACAAATTCTCTCTATTAGACGAAAAAATGATCCCTTCGGGTGAAATTACCATTGTTGGCTGCTGGCGAGTTTGTAACAGCAAGTCTAATGCTTCAAGACCTTTTTTGATGACCACAACGCCAACTACCGAATCGCCATTGTTCTTTTGAATTGGTGAACTGAAATAGATGCCCCGTTCTAAAGTAGTAACCCCTAATGCAGGATAAACACTTTGATTCCCCCTCATCGCTTGTTGAAAATATGATCGGAACTGATAATTATTGCCAGTCAATGATTGATTATGATTATAAATGGTTGATGCAACCACTGTTCCGGTGATATTCATTACATACACTATCGATGCATTTGTTACTTGTTTAATGGTTTCGAGTGAATTCAGAACTTTTTCGTTATCTATGGATGAATTGCCATTTGCAACATTTTCAACATATTGATTTTTTGACAAACTGGAAGTGATCTTGTTCATACCTGCAAGACATTGCTGATCAATTTCAGCTTGTAAGGTTGTAAGCTCTTTGTCCATGTTGTTCAAGAGTTGATTTTTGTTGGAGTGGTAAATTGATAAAAATGAAAACGTTAAAATCAAAACACTACCAAATAGCGCAAATAGTAAAAGACGAATTTTATGATTTTTTATGACCTTGAAATCTTTGGTCTTTTGAATGCATCCATCACCTTTCCGTTATATCAATATCATTTAGCTCAGTAGGTTACATTTTTTGATTACACCCCTATTAGTTACCTAATAGGGATGCAAAATAAACACATACGTGTATTTGGAGGGTGTTATTTATAACTTTTTTAATGTTATGAATTTGAAGCTGAGGAAACCGTTGAAAAGAACTCTTGTTGAATTGATCACCTGTCTTTTAGAGAACAATAAAGCTCATTTATGTAAATTAGCGATACAAACTGGGAAGATGATATTAAAGAATATATCCTGAGAAAATCTGAATTAACAATGTTAGAAGAACATGGTGATTTGATCCTTGAAGCGGAAGATGGCACCTATGTATATGTAACATTTATCGATGACAGTGAATTAACATCCATAACAGAATCGGGTAAAATATATGTATGGGGGTAAGGAGATGGAGGATGACAATTAATTCTTTTTATTTCTAATAGTGATTCATGTGTCATCGGTTAAGAGTGTGCCTTGTATGGGCATTTACTTGGTGGTGAAAGTCCACTCTCTTCAATTTACCTATTTCGGAAGAGTAGTCGAAGAGACTCAAAAGGTCCGGCATCCAATAGTTTGAATGGATGACAAATCTATAACTGTGAAGTTATA
>CAYPIF010000073.1:0-4390 GCA_964410735.1 uncultured Thermoplasmatales archaeon | reverse complement strand
AGACCATTGGTTTAAATGGGTTACGACCCTTGTTCGATAGTATCAAATAGACAATGATTCTTTATTTTTTTTCTTTTGATGATTCACTATCATAGGCGGTGTTTAACGCTCTCTGCTGGATCTTTGTATAGAGCCGTTGCATCTCTGTATAGAAATCAAGGGAGCAGTTACGCCAGAAGACCGGAGGTCCTAGTCGTCTGAGAAGAGCAATGGGTACATAGGGTGGTTGAAAATTGACAGAGAATGTATTGAATCGTTCATCAAGTTCCCAGAAGCCATCGATAGAGAGCTTTTTATCATGAGAAATAACCTCTTTACTATGGTCATCATCTTGTCTAGTCCGCGTCTTTAAAGGCGGGTTACTCTTTTTCTTTGTAGATGATCCTTTTTTCCTCTCTCTTGGTGTTGTCTCTTGTCTTTGATGACGAAGCGCTTCAAGTATCTGATCCTTTGGCCGTCCTCGAAGATGAAAGATCAGAAACGGATCCCTATCGAATTCCTCACCTATCACGTAATAGACCGCTGCGATATGTTTACAAGGGTTCGCAGAATCAGGACAGGAACATTTTGTCTTTAGATCTCTTTTCGACTGAGGAAAAAGACTGACCTGAGCACGGGTGAACACATCTTCTATATCCCTAGGCATCTCAGAAGC
Source organism: uncultured Thermoplasmatales archaeon (assembly GCA_964410735.1). Taxonomy (GTDB): domain Archaea; phylum Thermoplasmatota; class E2; order DHVEG-1; family DHVEG-1; genus EX4572-165. Next base: position 3,735 of record CAYPIF010000073.1, on the reverse strand, counting down.
AAGGAGCTTTGCAGTATATATCGCCTGGGAATCCAACTCTTTAAAGATCTTCCCCCATTGAGACGATGTGAATACGGGGATATTGATAACCACTTTATAAGGAGTTGATTGTGTCCCTTGTACCTCTGCGGTGATGACACCAGGGTTGATGGTTACATTAACTACTTGACCGCTCCTTGCATAGCGTCTACCTCTTGAAAGCCTGTTGGACCAACCAAATGAGTCAAGAAGCGATAACCATTTCTTCGACCACCAGGTCACCCCTATCTTTGTTGATTCAAGACGTATACCATCCGTTACCTTCTTTGGTTTCGCAGGTTTATAATACTCATACTCCCAATAGCTCATATCCTTTCCACCTCATCCCTCCTGTACTTCTTCAAGTCTTAGAGTGAAGAGATCACGTAACTGTGTATTTGAAAGCTCTGTTAACCAGGTCTCTCCTGAACCAAGGATCGAATCCGCAAGACCTTTCTTATATTCAAGCATCTCGTTGATACGTTCCTCTAGTGTTCCAAGACAGACGAACTTATGGACCTGAACATTTTTTTTCTGCCCTATCCGAAATGCACGATCCGTTGCTTGGTTCTCCACCGCAGGATTCCACCAACGATCAAAATGGAAGATATGGCTTGCTTTTGTGAGATTCAGACCAAAACCCCCCGCCTTCAATGAAAGAATGAACAAGGATGCATTGTCTTTTTCATCTTGGAACCGTTTGATCATCTCATCACGTTTCTTTCTAGGGATACCACCATGGAGGAATAATACTTCTTTACCAAAGGTGGAGGTAAGATGTTTTTGTAATAATGTGCCCATGGTGACGAACTGGGTGAAGATCAGTGCGCTATCCCCTGCAATGAGCAGTTCTTCGATCATATCCATGAAACGAGTAAGCTTCCCCGATCGGTTATCGATAGAGCTTCCATCTTGTAGAAACAACACAGGATGGTTACAGATCTGTTTCAACCGTAAAAGAGTTGAAAGGACAAGTCCCCGTCGTTTCATCCCTTCAGATCGCTCTATCTGACCCATCATATCATTCACCGTTGCCTGATATAAGGTTGCCTGTTCCTTAGTAAGCGTATAATAGACGTTCATCTCATTTTTCATAGGGAGATCATCAATGATGCTCTTATCGGTCTTCAGTCGACGTAGGATGAACGGTTGGATAAGGTTCTTAAGTGTCTCTGATGTCTTTTTATCTCCATATCGCTCGATGGGGATGATGAAACGTTTTTTAAACCCTTTCAAAGAACCAAGATACCCTGGATTAAGGAACTCCATGATCGACCACAGCTCATCAAGTCGATTCTCAACAGGTGTACCAGTCAACGCGATACGATATCCTCCTTGTAGTCCACGGATAGCCTGTGTCTGTTTCGTATAAGGGTTCTTGATGTTCTGAGCCTCATCAAGGACGATACCATCCCATTTGATCTTTTTAAGTATCTTTTCATCACGATGGGCCAGAGCATAGGTGCTGATAACTAGATCGTTTTCTTTCACTTGTTTCATAAGCTCTTTTCCCTTCTGACGGTCGGAACCATGATGTATCATCACAGAGAGTGATGGTGAGAACCGTTCAAGTTCATGTTTCCAGTTCCCAACAACCGATGTTGGACAGATAAGAAGCACCGGCCGATTACTTGATAGCCCCTTTGCATCTTTCTTCTGTTGTTTATCATAGAGGAGCAATGAGATAAGCTCAATGGTCTTTCCTAAGCCCATATCATCAGCAAGACAGGCACCCATACCACGATAACGGAGAAAGGACAACCAGGAATACCCTCGTATCTGATATGGTCGTAGGATGCCTTTGAAACCCTCTGGTGGTTCCAGTTCACTAAACGATGCATGTTTACCTCCTTGTATGAACCCTTTCAGCAACTCATCGGTATCAAAACCGACAACAGGTAATCCAACCTCTTTTAATCCAAGACCGATATGCATTGATTCAGCTACAGTCATACCTTTCTTCTCGGAACTATGTAAGAAATTCATTGCATAGGTGACCTGTTCATCATTCATCTCCACCCATTTCCCTCGAATGTTCACAAGAGGTGTTTTCATCTGAGCAAGTCGCTCGAACTCTTCTGTAGGTATGATATCATCACCAATGGCTATCTCCCACTGGAAATCCACAAGATGATCTAACGTAAAGAAACCTGTTTTTGAAGAGGCGCCTTTCGTTGAAGTGTTCACCTTCAACTTTAAACCGAGCTGGCTTTGTTGTCTTTGATAGTTCCACCAGGAAGGCAAAAATACCCCATATCCACATTCTTTCAGAAGCCATGCCCCCTCCTTTAGAAACGTATATGCTTGTCCACTATTGATAGTACAGCAGGTTGGTAGGTGCCCCCTCAGACTTTTCTCGATAGGACTATAAAGTTGTGAGGCATGATGAAGGTCCATGAGGAATCGTTCCTCATTAAAAGATGTGTTCTTGTTCTCTTCTTTTCCAACCATCATACTGTTTTCCCAGAGATGTTCTGCAGGGAGAAGCAAGCTTTTATCATCATGGCTTTGGATGTGAAAGGTTATGTGCCAGTCATCTAAAGCGACATCTTTTTTCTTTTTACGGGGCGGCTCTAATTCCTTGAGTGGTTCCTCTAATCGAAAACAGGTTCTCCAACCATTCGTCTCCATGGAATCTTGGATGCTCTTTGACCAGTTCAATAAAGAATCCTCTAAGATCCTTTTTTGATGCGATGAACAGGATATCGGTGTATTCTTGGTAGTGGTGAGACCGTTGAGCCAAAAAGATGCGAGGGTATCGGCCCCTCGCAGTCGATTTCCAACAGATATTGATGAATCAAGATACTCTGAGAGCCATCGTTTAATGAGCTCATTAAGTGCAGTGATAAGAAAATCTCGTATAAGATCCCTAGGGTCTTGAGCGGTCTCTGTGATCTCAGAAAGAGAGAGGGATGGTATCATCTCAGCGAGAAGATCGATACGTTTTACATCCAAGGGATCATTGAACACAGGTATCCATTGAGCATACAGCCGTTCATTGATATTGACGACATGGGGTATGAATCGTTGTCGACAGAGAAGCTCTAAACCAAATTTTGCAGTTGCACTCCAGAATCTGATATCCTCCCCAATGATCCCGTCTCCAACAGATGATTTTTGCATCATGGGAAGCTTTGAAAGAAATAACAATGCATCAGATGCTGATAGTTCGATATGACGGATCCTATACGGCTGTAATGAACGCTCTTCTGATTTAACAGAGGGATACGCATCTAAAACAATACCGGATTGTGAGACAACAGGAAATGAATTTCTCGAAGGTATCTGTAACGTCCTCCAACGGGTAAGGGGTTTTTGTTGGAACAACATCGTCTTTGTAGCATCATGTTGCTTTTCGCTCATCTGCCTATGCATCGATGATAGAAGTGTTAAGACCGCCTCAGTTGATAATTGAAAGGGATGATTAGGTTTTCCTGTCTTCTTTTGAGATATGGTCTCAACGATGTTCTCGTTCAATAGAATGGATAGATCCTCAGCCCAGAAACCAAATTTCCCTAGGATATGCTTTCTCTTTGAAAACCATGTTCCATGAAGTATAATCATGTAATGATCTCCCCATCAACCGTTTTTTTTTGTAGGCCTATATCAAGTGAATCATTATTAAACATTAACATATATATGGAAAAATGGATGTTACGATGACCATCAATACACCCAAAGGAATGGATATAACAAAACAGGCACATAGTAATCGTA
>CAYPIF010000072.1:0-25611 GCA_964410735.1 uncultured Thermoplasmatales archaeon | reverse complement strand
AAAGTGGGCCTGCTGAGATTTGAACTCAAGTCTATAACTCCCGAAGCTACAAGGATACCAAGCTACCCCACAGGCCCAGAGATTTCACACCACTATAGTAAAGGATTGTTATTAGATTTTTTATTGTTTTTCCACTTATCGGTGTGTTCAAAGGTATCGACAATCTAATCTTCCTCCTATTTTTTGTGTAATAATTCAAAGATGATTATGTTTATAATAAGGATTTTACTACGTACCAATGAGAATTGCCAAAATGGATTCTATCTGTTTGAAGAAACGTTGTATCGCATGTTGCGTGGACACTCAAATGCCTCTTTCACTTCAAGATATTTCACGAATTGAAGGTTTAGGATTTGCTAAGGATTATTTTGTGGTTTCTACTAAAGGCTGGCTTCAGTTAAAAAACAGGGATGGACGTTGTGTGTTTCATAATGGAACTCGATGTGAGATATATGATCATCGACCTAAGGGATGTCGGTTGTATCCAGTTATTTTTGATTATGATACAAAACGGCCTGTGCTAGATGAAGACTGTCCATACAAAGAAGAATTTAGCATAACTGATGCGGCGCGTAAAGAACTTCTTCAACTTGTTTCAAGGATTATGGCTGAACGATACAAACGACTCTTTTAACGTTCGATTATTAGGTGGTCGGGCTTTTTGATGAATAATACACAGTCACGGTTTGCATATCCTCGGGAAGAATCTCAACCGTTTTTAGCATAACATTTATATTCTTTGTCTCTGTAAAATTCACGATGCCACCAGATTGATTCCTTTCATAATTCGAAAAATTCTTTGGGCATATGATAGGGTCTTGAATGCCACTGACGTTAATACTTATAGCTATCTGAGAGTAATCCCGTGGTTCGGGTGAATACAGGGTGAATTCAACCGTTTGAATACTTGATTTATTGATGGTGACAACCTTTTCCTGCGGGCTTATTGTTTCATTACCCCCCGAAACATATACACTGACTTTTACAGACATTGAAGATGGTGATGATGTCTCTGTTATACAGCCACTCATTAGGTTAGAAATTAGAATAAGTAGGATAAATAAGGGGGCTAACTTAAGCATCGTTGTTTTATGCATATAAAAACCTAATTTTACTTCACCTATTTAATGATGAAGGTTTGTTGAAAGTAACTATAACAAATCAGTGATTATCTTTTGATGAGCGTATAGACACATTAAAATCATAGAAGCTGATTCGATTTCAGTATGGCCGACTATGAACGTATCGGGTACATCTATCTTCTCCTTGGAGTATTTTCGGCAATTGTTTCCTTTGTTGCTGTTTTTTTAATACTTCTCTGGCAGGGTGAATTTGATGTACTCTGGCCGCTACGTATACTGTATCTTTATGGATGGGGACTTATTCTTTTCTTTGATCTTTGGTCTTTTTCAAAATTTCCATCACCTTTCAAATATATCGCGTTGATCATTGAGGCGATTCCTGAGGGGTATCTTCTCTTCAGTGTCTGGAATGAATCAATGGTGTTTCTCTTTGAGACATCTGAGATGCTTTCGTTAATAGGATATTCAACAACATTCAAGATGATTGCAAGCTTTGGTCTTCTTGTTGCATTGATCGCTCTTATTGTCTACGTGAAACATGCTTTGAAAAAATAAAGCTTTGAAATATTTTAAGAAAAAGTTTATTTTTTAGTCATTATGGTTTAATTACACTGTTTTATCGTACTACCTTGTTTAATGGTACATTTCCCGTATTTGGCTCTTGATCAGATATATATCGGGCTGTTGAACCAATTGATGATTTAATGTTAAGGATCACCCGGAGAATCCATTCCATGAATACGATATACACAATATATTTTATACAAAGGGTAAAAAATGTAGGAATGGACATGAACTTATCCACAATATCTGTAAGAGAAAAATATTGCGGGTCCACAATGAAAAGGCCAAGAAGGGCGAACGGTAACATTTTTGATAGATCTCTAGATAGATCTACACTATAATATGCTACAATACGTATCGCTGCAACCATAGCGAACGCGGTTGAAAGAAGGATTGGTATATCATAATCCTTAGTAATGAACAATAACATCATTGAAAAACCGATGAAGAACAAGAATGCGACAATAGGGAAAAAGAACATGTATTTCAGCATATTGCTCAAACGTGGATGATTCCCGTTACGCACCGTGAAGCAATCCCGTTGTGCCAAAAACCTATAGAAATGCCAGATGACTAGTGAATACACAGAGATCATAATGATGAAATAAACAATGGATAATATCGCGGATGTATCACCGACCAATATTTCTTTTAAAGATAAACCTGGAAGGATCGCTGAGACCTTTTCAAACGCCATATTTTCATCTCTCCAAAAGCAGCTGTTACACTCTGCCAGTATTATCTTTTTAATTGATCACCCTTATAATACTACATGAGACAACTATCATTTTGATAAAATAAGAGAACTGGCAAAATGGGATTGATTATATCATACGATTAGTTATTTTCCTATCCAATTGATAACATCTGAACATGGCTTACGGATCAAGGGTTTTCCAATAGCGCCATCTGGGTGACCGAAAATAAGCGCTGCTGAGATATGATTCCCATCTGGTATGCCTATTTTTTTGGATAATTGTTTACTTAGATCGATAAAATGGGCAAATCCGATCCAGCAGCTTCCCAGTCCAAGTGCATGAGCAGCAAGCATCATATTCTCAGCGCAACAGGCACAGGATTCATCATAGAAACGTTTCCGTTCCGTAACGATAAAGATTACAACAGGTGCCTGGAAAAAGATGGTATCCCGTTCGACCATTGAAACTCCAAACAAGAATTTGATTGTCTCAATATTCTTTAGCTCAGAATATCTAACTCTTAATAAAAAGCGCCATTTCAACAATCGTTTTATCTGTTCCTTCGCACCATTTGAAAGCTCACGAATCATACTTGGATCAGTGACAACGATGAAACGCCATGGTTGTATGTTTTCTGCAGAAGGTGCATATTTTCCCGCTTGAAGGATCTGTTCTATCGTTTTCTTTTCCACTGGTTTATCAAGATATTTTCGTATACTTCGTCTGTTCCTGATACAATCAAGGAGTTCTTCATTCATGGTAGACCAACTATGATTTATTGTAACGTTTCATCCTAATTAATATCTTTTTCTTTTAAGAAATCATAGATCCCTTTAGCGATCTTTTCCCATCTATTGAAAATGTAATGGTCTCCTTGATACAGTTTGAACGTTGCATGATATGATGCTGCTACTGATTCCACCATACTTGCAGGAATCGCAGGGTCATCCTCCGTTGCAATCAATAAGAGCGGACAAGAGATCTTGGATGCATCAACGGGTATCTTATGTTTCATAACCTCATAGGTCACCACTGATGATTGTTTTTGCAACCGTTCATATTGGGCCTTTGCTGCCGGTTCACCAAGATGTTTAACGAACAATGATCGATACAGTTTGAAGGAAGGTTTAAACGGTATATGGAAAAGGATGTTTGGAACATACCGTAGCTGTTCATTAAAGGATATGCCGGTGGTTTCGAAACCCTGTGGTGGAGCAAGACAGATCCCAATACCTGCCTGTAAAGGAATTTTCTCTGCCACCTTTAACATCAATAATCCACCCATAGAATGACCAATGACAACATCGTTGTGTGATACCTTTGAGGCGATGCTCTGTACATAGTCCATGAAGCGGGTCTTTCTAAGATCACAGCCCTTCATGAAATCCACAGCCTCACAGCTATATCCTTTCTCCATAAAATAGTCAATGAATCGATCCCATTCAGTGGGATACCCATTCAAACCATGTAAAAAGTACAACATAGAGATGGTGAAGAGATCCTGATTTAAAAAACCAATACATCACGTTGCTTGCTATTCAATGAATCTCAACACTCCTTAAAGAATCATATCTCAAATGTATAATATTTTTAAAACAATGAATGATATCATAGTATAATGATAAAGACCGGTGAAGACGAATTCTGTACCAATTGTATGGATTGGAGAGAAGTTAATGAGGATGGGGAATGTGTTGTCTGCGGGAAAAAGATCAAAAAAACCAAGAAGGAATCCACAGGGTATGGACAGATAGAACGAGATAGCTTGTATGATGAAGATGAAGTAGAAGATATGTAGGCGTTCATTACATTTTCTCTACATACAGAATATGAACAATAAAAAAGGATGAATGTCCAGAAATTACAAATCTTTAAGATTGTCTTGAAACTCTTTTAATTTATCCTCAAATATCATAATGGAATGGACAAGAGCATCCTTTGCCTGTAAAGAACCATCGGTCTCAAAATGAAAATGAATGCGTCCCTGATCCCGTTCTAAGCTAATAAAATCCACATGTTGTTTATCCATATAAGATTCAAGAACAGGTAGTTTTTTGATATCAGAAATGATCAGCTCATTCTCCTGTATTGTAACAAGATTATCGGGGAGACCAGCAACGAACTCCTCGACCTTTTCCTTATCCTCTGATTTAAAACGGATCTCTGAATGGAACCGATACCCTGGTGAAATCACCGATTGCCATTTCGCATGGGTCTTACCACGACCAAGAACCGCTTCAACCTCAAGGATAAGCCGTTGATCTCCATAAAGTTCCACGATAGGTATCTTATCCTCTGTTATTGCCCAACTTGCCTCAGCGGGTTGCAGATCACCTGAATGAACCGTTCCCGCGCCTTCCTTACTTAGGGTATAACGAACGGTACAACTGGGACAGCCAACACCATTACAACTGCATTCCTCACGGAAATTTAAAAGACTAAGATCAGTTGGTATTGGTACTAAACCTAACCGATGAGAGATGATCTCATCGAACAATGCAGTTGTGTTATCGTAAATAACAACATCTTCAATAGCAAGTTTCGGAAGTTCAGAAAGCATGATACGCCTTATTGAATTAAGCAGATAGACTGGAATATTCTCAACAAAGACCTCAGCATATTTCGCCTTCAATTTCTCAATCTGAACCTTCATACCTGCCACCTTATACCCGTTTTCCTCTGCGACCGCCTTTCTTTCGGCATCCATCATGAGGAATAGGGGTGACATCCTCTATCTTTCCGATTTTCATTCCTGCACGAACAAGTGCTCGAATAGCCGCTTGAGCACCTCGACCAGGTGTAGTGGATCTGTTACCACCTTGACCACGGATCTTCACATTAACCCTATCAATACCTTTTTCCATAGAGTTTTCCGCGACGATCTGAGCAACCTTCATAGCAGTATACGGTGAGCCTTCATCCTTAGCAGATTTAGATACCATGCCACCAGAACAACGGGTGATGGTCTCAGCTCCCGTGGAATCAGTTACCGTGATAATAATATTATTGAACGATGCATAGATATGCGCGATACCTTCTCGAGCCATACTTATTTTCCTCCTTCAGTTGGTTCATCCTTTTTCCCAGTTTCTTCTTTTGTTTTCTCCGGTTCTTCTGCTGTCCCTTCTCCAGGTGATTGCTTCTCTGTTTTCTCAGTAGGTGCATCTTCAACTTTTTTTTGTTCAGTATCATTCGTTTTCGGTTCTTTTTTCTCCTCAACCTTCTTCTCTTCTGGTTTTTGAGTTGGTTTCTTTGGTGGAGCTGGTTGTTTTACTGGTGGCTTTGCAGGAGTCTCGGGTTCTTTTCCTTGTTGAACCGCTGCTGTTGTCACTGTGAGCTTTGATTTGAATTCACCAGTTGGTCGGGCTGGATGAGCAACATCGTTTAAGGGTGAATCGAGGGCATATTCGATTTTTCCTTCCTCCGCCTTCGTAACCCTATATCCTGGGACCGTTATACGATTCCCATCAATTGCAATGTGACCATGACAGATAAGTTGTCGAGCCTGATGAGGCGTACTTGCAAACCCTTTCAAATATGAAATGGTTTGAAGGCGGCGAGCAAGAATGGATTCGGTATCAAGTGCTAGGACATCATCAAGAGTTGAATTCAATGGAAGAATACTGTATCGGGTAAGGTGAGAAATAAGTTGACCTGTTTCCTTTTTCGCTTGAGTATCCTCTGCTGCTGTCTTCGCGAGAAGCTCACGGGCCTGTCCTCTGTATTTTCGGAGGGCTGTTGCAGCCTTCCATATCTCTCGTTTGTTCTTCAACCCGTATTTTTTAATCAGCTCGTTCTCGGCTTTGATACGTTCTTCCTTCCACGGGTGGTTCGGTGTATCATATTTCTTTCGTGAAAATTTTGGCTTCCCCATAGGTACCACTACTTATCCTTAATTCCTCTTCTTAGAAACTCCCAATGTGAGTCCAGTTCTGTTGTTCGCGCGTGTTCGTTGTCCTCGAACAGGTAAACCCAGCTCGTGTCTAATGCCTCTATAACAGCGGATCTTTTTCATACGATTAATCTCATCTCGAAGGTTCATCTCTATCTCGCTACCGATAAGATGAAGGTTTCTACCAGTTTCATATTCTTTGCGATGATTCAACATCCATAATGGTACGTTCTCTTGGACATTATCGATAACTTCTTGGAGATGTTCAATCTGTTCATCGGTGAGTTCTCCCACCTTCTGGTCACGAGGGAGTTCAGCAAGCTCAGTAACGATCATGGATAGGTGTCTTCCGATTCCTTTAACACTTGTCAATCCATGAACAAGGGTCTTGTTCCCATCAACATCATAGTTGGAGAGACGAACGATGTATTTGAAATCATCCTTTTCATCTTTCTTCGGTGAAGCTTTTTTCTCTTTTTGTTTTTCTTCTTTCTTCTGAGCTGGTTGTTTTGTAGGTTCAACCGATGAATCCTCAGTGATCTCTTCGTTATCTTTTGATTTTTCGTCCACGTTACATACCCCATAATAGGTCTGTATCAATTGCAAGGTCCCATGTAGCGGGATGAGCAAATGAATATATATTATCTAGGAAAGTAGTGGCAATAATAATAAACTTGTATTTAAGGATAACCCTTCGTTCAATCGAGTTTTTCCATGTTTTTATTTTTTCACTCTGGAATCAGGGTAACAAAAACCTGTTTAATACAGTTTTCATTGGAATTGTTTAAAAATGAAGAATGCTGGTGATGTTGTTATCATTTCTTTAGTGTGGCATTTTTCAAAAGTGTAATTTCTTCATTGGTAAGATATCTCCATGTTCCTTTCGTGGTTTCATCAAGGGCTATTGGTCCTATACGTGTTCGTTTCAGGCGAACAATAGGAATATGAAATGTTTTGAGGACCCGTCTAATATGTCTATACCGTCCTTCCTTTAAAATGATCTCATATATGAAGTGTTTTTCTGTTTTATTTGCTAACAAGATAGATCGGACTCTTAGAAGTTCCTCATCATTAATTACTCCCTTTTTCATGAGTTCCATTTGTTCTTTCTCTATCGATTTTGTTGTGGTAACCAGGTATGTTTTGTCAATTTCATAGCGAGGATGGGTGATTCTATATGCAAGTTCACCATCATTTGTTACTAAAAGAAGACCCTCACTCATATAATCCAGTCTGCCAACAGGGTACAATCTGCCAAGATCTTTTGGGAGGAGATCGGAGAAAATAGGTCTGTTCTTCGAATCTTTCATGGTGCAGAGATAGCGTGGTGGTTTGTTGAGCAGTATCCATTTTTTTTCCTCTAGTCTCACTGGTTCATTATCAAAGGTTATCCTGTTGTTTTTAGCATCGATTTTTGTTCCAAGCTCTGTGACCGTGATCCCATCGACACGTATTCGACCTTGTGTGATATATGTTTCACAGGTACGTCGTGAACCAATGCCGCATGAGGCTAGATATTTCTGTAAACGCATTTCGGTCATTCTACTAATTTGCTCATACAATTAGTTGATTATTTAAACAAACCATTTTAGTTAGACTCGATAATTCATTTGGATGGATCATTGACTTCTCCCATGAAAAGTATGGTTCCTGTTTCCTTATGATAAAGGATGAATGCAAAAGGATGGTCTGCGATGAACTGAGTTGTCTGTGGAACACTTGTAAGGACCATATGAACCGAGGTTGCAGCAGCTGCCTCTGTACCCTCTTCATTGACCTCGATGAATGCCTTATGGATCACTTTATCGATGGATAGATCCTTTTGTCCAGTCATCCCTGAGAAATCAGCGGCCGGTGTGAATGATATATTTAACCCCATAGCACTAAGAGTCTCTTTTAAACTATATTCTGTCTTAAAGGTGAATTTTGGAATTGAGACCCTCACAGATTCTTCATGAAACTCTTGTAAGATCGAGGGTATCATGTTGGGTGTAACCAGTTCTTCGGCAAGAGATATATTGTTCTCCTTAGGAAGCATGATGATCAGAGATACCTTTTCTTCCTTGTATGGTAGTTCAATTATCTGAACCGTGTCTGTTTCTGTGTAATTACAGGATATATCCGAGTCAGTGGTCATCATCGGGACGGTCACACTTTCAACTGGTGATACTCTGAACTCAGAGTCGACCGTTTTTTCCGGGTCGAACTCATGTACCCATGTTCCTTTAAAATATATCGCGTTTGTAAGAATCAGAGCAGTTAAAGGATCGATTGAATCTGGTGTGACAAGATCAGTGATTTTACTATTTGTCTTCTCTGAGACCCACTCGTTGATCAACTCAGATGTTGCATCTCTATCGCTGAAATCCACCTCTGTAGCTTTTCCCATGTAGTAATGTTCAATGAAGTTCAGATATTCTGGGAGGAATGGGTAATCCTCTTTTATCCAGAGGGCGTTGGCGGTGTTAAGGGTATATTCCTTTTTCTGGTTCAAAAGATTATAAATGCGACCAAATGAACAAAGGGTTGTATCATCATGTTGGGAGAAGTGAAGAAGGTTATAAAGTTCTTCAGCTGTTTGCCCCTCTGCCCCTTCATAGGTCATTGATAAGGCAACAAAGATGCTATACGGTGAGAAAAAATGGTTTTTGGATTCATCGTTGCAGAGATTTCCAAAAAGATCGCAGGAGAAGCTATTTATATCATCTGAGAGCGAAGCAACACTTTCAACTGTTGCGTTTGTGTCAATAGCAAGTGGTTCACCTTTTACGATTTGATTGTCGTTCCATAGTATGAAATATATACCGGTCATTGATGCAATTAAGATACTAGCGGCCACAAAGAAAATCAATATCGTTCTTCTTCTAATCATTTGTTCACCACAGCCAGGTATTAGACCGTAATGGTATATAAATAATAAGAAAATATTTGGAAAAAACCAAAAACTTAATCGGTCTAACTCAGTCTTTAAAGGTATAAACAATTTTCAGCCTGTGTCAAAATATTTATATGGTTCAACCTATTATTATATACTGTTCTACATAGGAGGCAAAACATATGAAAAAACGTTACATAGTTTTGATTACAGCAGTTTTAATCATATTGAATGGTCTTGTTGGTTTTACATCAATGAACGCTGAAGAGACCACTTCAAGAATCATTGAAAAAATCAAGTTTTCATCTCCTCTGGTTCAAGAGGAAAATCGAGAGGTCCTCATAAAATTGCCTGAGGCAACATCTTATTTGCCCTCTGAAGATGGGTATCTGATACCGGTTGTTACAAAGGTTATATCTCTTCCATTCCGAACTGTTCTAAAATCCGTTAAAGTGGACTTTTCAATAAGTGAAACTATATCCGTTCAATATGATCTACAGCGTGCAGAGACGCCGGTAGCTGATTCGCCTATTCATACGACCGTTTTTGAAGAACAGGTGAAGAACCAGGTACCTTCATGCGTTGAAGGATCATTTTCATATCATATGTCTGCTGGAAGGGATGGATCTGAAATCGTTAATTATCTTGTTATTCAATTCAGACCGATCGGTTACGATGAGCGATCCAAAACGATCTATGTGTCTGAAATTGCTGCTATTGATATAACATATGAAGCTCCTGAACAGAGCATTGCCGTGCCAGATGAATACGATCTTCTCATTATATCCCATGAGAAATTCGCTTCTGCGTTACAACCACTTGTTGATCATAAAAATACCCTTGATGTTCTTACAAAACTTGTTACAATGGATGAGATAACCTCTGGAGCATATAATGAGGTTATTGGACGTGATGAGGCTGAACAAGTGAAATACTTCATAAAATTCTCTCTTGAAAATTGGGGCATTGACCATGTCCTTCTGGTTGGTGGGAGAAATGGTGGTGTCTCGGAACCAGAATGGTGGGTACCTGTACGTTATACAAACCTTGATGATGGAAATGAGGAAACATTCATCAGCGATCTGTACTTCTCCGATATCTATGATGCGAATGGGAATTTCTCCAGTTGGGATGAAAATGAAAATGATTTATTCTCCGAGTGGTCCTTTATGAAAAAGGATATCCCTGATATGTATCCGGATGTCGCGGTGGGGCGTTTCGCCTGTAAAACGGTGTCAGAGGTATCAACAATGGTAGATAAGGTGATAACCTATGAGACGACAACCTATGAGTCTGATTGGTTCAACCGGTTCATTGGTATCTCAGGGGATACATATCCCGATGAGGCAGACCCCTATTTTGAGGGGGAGCTTGCAACAGAGTTCTCTGGTCAACTTCTTTCAGAATATGGTTTTGATCCAACTTTTCTTTGGGCATCGCAGGGAACGTTCACAGGCCCTCAAGATGTGATCGATGCGATAAGTCAGGGTGCAGGTTTTGTTCATTTCTCAGGACATGGTAATCCGTATGCGTGGGGCAATCATCCAGCGAACAATCGTTCACAGTGGGTCAATGGTCCCAATGCATTCCAGATGAGTGATTTGAGCAATGCAGAGAAATATCCTGTTGTTATCGTTGGAGGATGCCATAACGGGCAGTTCGATGTGGGGCCTCTCAATATCCTTAGGGATATCCGTATTTATGGTTTAAAAGGATATTTTTTTGAAGCACCCTACATGTTCTATCATATGGAATGGATTCCTCATTGCTGGAGCTGGTCATTAATGAATAAAGCGGGAGGCGGTGGTATCGCGGTTATCTCAAATACTGGTTTAGGCTATGGCATCTCTGGTGAACAATGGAATACGGGAAATGGTCGATGGATGGAGATGAACTTTTTTAAAAGTTATGTAGAAGGAGATTCGATACTTGGTCAGGTGTTTACAGCCAATCTCATTAACTATATGAATGAGTTCTATTCAAATGCTGATGTTATTGACTACAAGATCCCTCAGGAGTGGACGCTTCTTGGTGATCCAAGTCTTATGATTGGCGGATATGAATAAATTCTATCCAACTTTTCTTTTCTTTTTAATTACAAATGTTTCTATTATTTTAGATTATTAAAAATTATTTTGCTTTTTTTGTATATTTCACATTTTCAGCTAGGAAACATTTATATTTAATATAATCCTTACTTATTATAATAAGGGGGTATTTATACGAAACGGGCAATAAAAAATTCGAATTTGGCAGCTATAACTGCCGTATTGTTAATAAGTGTCATGATGTTAGCCCCAATGTTTTCAGCAACTATCATGTCACAAGATGAGGCTAATGATGACGAAGAGTTCCAAGATCAACTTCACAATCTTTTCAAAAATTCTGAACCATGGCCTGCCATACGCTATGATACAAACTATTATCCTGAGGAGCAAGTGTATCTAGCTGGGGAACAAAACGATATCGGGTACCACATTGACGCGGGAAATCTTATATTGAGAAGCATACCGATATACGTTGGAGAACCTATTGATGAGCGGATCCCCGGCCGAGGTCGAACAGCTACACTTGACCCAGATAACGGGGATTCTGAGGATTGGTATACCTTTACTGTGTCAGCAGGTCAACAGATCACCGCATCTGTAACAGGTGGTGTTCAAATTGAACTTGCGGATGCATCAGGTTCCCCTGTTGGTACCAGTTTCACCGCAACAGATACAGGACGTCATTTTGCACGAGTGTTCACCGATTCAACAGGCGGAGATTATACGATTACCATAACCGTTAGTGGACAAAACGATGCAGGTACTGGTTCGGATGCAGGAAACAATATCAACTCTGCAACTGCGATAACGCCTGGTGAATACTCTGGATATCTTAGCAGTACTGATACAGAGGATTGGTATAGTATCCAAGCGTCATCAGGTCAAGGCATCACTATCGATCTCGAAGTACTCGATAAATCAGATTTTGATATCTCACTTTATAACCCAAACGGTGTTCTTGCACACACAGCAAAATATTATGGTGACGATACATTAGAGTATCCTGCTGATATGTCCGGGGCATGGAAGATTAAGATTGATATGTTCCCAGGATGGGATACCAGTAAATGGCCAGATGATTATTACCTCTATGGGTCTGGGGCATATAAGCTCAATCTAGAAGTTGGTGGTACGGTGGATGCACCGATCACACCTGAATCCCAACCAGAGATAGTACCAATCGCTCAAACATACATACTTAATGATGATCCAACATCAAATAAAGATGAGTATAGTTACCTAGCTGCGATCCCAGCATCAAACTACCTAGAAAACGGACAACGTTACGCATCCCCAATTGTCTATCAAGGTGTTGACTTCATCCCAACCTGGTTTACCACCGTTGATCAAACAACAGAGTATCTCCTCGATGATTGGAACACCTATCTAGATAGACATGGCATGACAGCTGAAGAAACATTGTTGCCCAATGATCCTATTAAAGCAGCAGCAGATATCGCAACAAGCAGGTGGGATTCATCCGATACAGTTGTAGTAACCGTTGATGGCAGTGACTTCGAGGATGAGATCATAACTGTTGCAGATGAAGATGTCACCCTAAGTTCATCTCCTTCAGTTACCCGTGTGGGACCTGATGATTTTTCAGATTTTCTTCCCGGTGCAAAACCAATGTTCATTGGAAGTCAATACGGGGCGATACATCTGAAAGGAACTGGTGCTGACTTTGCAGGTGATACGGGTCTTATAACTCCAAGATATGAAGGCGTTATGGAGGACTGGTGGCCATATCCCTATGATAGCAATGGCGAGGATTCCGATACCTTTTATCCCGTATCATTACCAGGAATCTGGTTTCCTTATGTAACAGATGTCAGTGGATTGGATAATTTAGAAATCATACTGTACGAAGGGGATCGTTATGAGATCCCAATTGATACCACCCAAACAAGTATCCAGGTTGAGATCTCCACAGATTCTCCTTCGAATCTTATTGTGTATCTGATTGATCCTGAAGGAAATGTACGAAGACCTAGCATACCGCATTACAATGGTGGAGAAATCAAACCGATCCACCAGTGGAATGGTGGTCATTGGGAACATGATCAAGCAGAGTTCCGGTTCTGGATCATTGAGGAGCATACGGAATATAATGTTGAGGTTCACAATGCTATGATTGGTACCTGGACAGCGATCGTTGTTCCCTACCTCAATGAAGCCGGAGAGGATGTGGGTTTCTCAGGAACCTATCATATCACTGCCGAAAAACGAGTGTATAACCAAAAACGGATCGATGCAGCGATGTCAGCGTCAAATGCTGCAGTCATCGCATCAATGAACCATGCACCATTACTCTATGTAACTGAGACAGATGTCCCATCTGAGACATCATCAGCTATCTCATCACTAGGTGCTAATGAGATCATTTACGTAAATGTCAATGGTGCCAGTAGCGCATCACCTGGTGCCACGGTGACCTATGGAACAATGCAAGAGATGTATGATGCCATCAAAGCAAACGATGCATCTGAGAACTACTTAACCATTGTTTCATTGGGAACTGGAGACGGATATTTCGCTCCTGCATCTATGATGGCTGCATATCATACTGCTCCTGTTCTTAATATCGGTGAAGCCTCAGAGGCATACAATACGATAGATAAGATCGCGAGTTGGAGAGAATATGCAGGAGATTACTATCATGGAGCTCGATCTGTTGGTCATCTTCCACAAATGGATCATCCTTCCGAACTACCGATACCTCCATCACTTTTCCAGCTTTTAATCTATTATCTAACACATGATCAAACAATGCCGCATGCTGGTCTCGACCTTAAACTTGAATGGTTTGGAGCCGTGGCAGGGGATATTCAAAACATGATTCAGGGATATAATCTTGACCTTGAAGGCCAAGAGGCATTCCTTTTTGTTTCCCCTCGTGATACTGATATCCGCGATGTTGCATGCAGAGCACTGGTGGGAAATGAATCATTTGCAGGTCACATACCGGTTGAGACAACGGCATTCTCCTCCGATGTCGTCTGCCGAGCAATCCTGTACCCCGCTATCATTTATTCAAACCCGGGTAGAGATGTTGTCACCTCTCAGATAATGAACTATCCTGATGGATACACATGGAACGCAAACGATGGTAACGGGTATGCAAATTTTGCTTCAAGGGGAATGAAAGAAACATTCTCCTCACGAGAACGATTCTTCGAGGGTCACACTATTTGGGATAATCTCCTAGAGAGATACAACACAGGTGCAGTATTATCATATTACTCTGGTCATGGGACCGGTGGATCAGGAATATCGGCACAATACAAGAACGTTGAAGAACAATATCCATTGGCAGAGGTACGGCATGAAGATTTGAAGGATTTCGACTGGTGGGATTCATGGAGAGGCCAAAGTGGATATGATGATCTTCAAACAAAGACAGCACGTTGGGGCGGCGAATCTGGTTACAACTCACAAGAACCAAGCCTCTATGACATCATTCATTTCAAATGGGTAGATCAGCTCTTTGAGAACCTTCATAGTGAGATCGACTGTTGGAGCTCCTGTACTACTGGTGAACACTGGGGTCCAATGGTGTACCTGTCACATGGATCTGTGATGTGGTATGGTGCTGCTGGATCAACCTATGGTGTGCAAGATGATCTTCATAATGAATGGATCTTTCATGATGTTCTTGTGGAAGGAGATTCATTTGGTCCATCTGAATCTCGGTATCAATGGCTTTTCAACCGTGATTTCACAACACTTGACCCAACAACGTTATATGGTCGGTCCACATTGTTCCAGTTGACCTCTGGTGGTCTCACAAATGTTAAGGTACTGTATGGTGATCCATTACAGACCTGTTATGCACCATCTTGGGTCGAACCAACACCTGTGACACCATAAAAACCTCTTTTTCTTTTTCCTTTTTTTTTCAATATTTGTTTTAAAATGAGTATGGTTGGCCCTTTACCGGTTTGATTACCTTTATTGTTTCATCGATTTCTTTGGCGATATCATCAAAGAGTTCAGGATGCACCGTATGAACTGGGAGGATACAATGAGGATGGATAAGGTCTATGAGTTCTTTTAATTCGGGTCTTGCTGCATGTCCTGAGACATGCGATCTTTTTAAGAACCTTCGTGGTTTTTCATAACCAGGATCCCTGCAATAATCAGCAACAACAATCTCATCTAAGGTGTATGATATGCCAAAGGTATCAAGCCAATGGATGTAACGTTCTTCATCCAGCTCCATCTCATCTGAGAAAGGCGCACATTGTGCTTTGATCAATCGAGAATTTGGGATGATTCCTTTTCCATTTGCAAGATCAAAAAGCTGATTGAGATCAAAATAGGAGAGCATTATAACATACTTCTCCGCTTGTTTTTTAATATCCTCTGCAAGAAGCCCTTGTTCATAATGGGTGCTATCAGGTTTTTTCTTTTTTGGTGTGAACCCTAACTCATGTTTTGTTGTAATGTAGTCCCCGGGAGAATATAAACAGCTTCCTTTTCTTTTGAGAAATACCTTGACCTTTTCATCATTTGGATACATGTTAAGTTCATGAAGCAAATACGCTAAACGTGCGTTTATCACAAGGATTCTTCCTGCTCGTTCACATGCTTTTCGTATCGTCTCATATCTTGTTGTATCCTTCCAGCTGAAATCAACAAAGACCAGACCTTTAGTGTTTTGGATATCCTTAGTTATTTGATTTTGAACATCATTCTCCGTTACAATCATATCTGAATCAATTCGTGTCCCCTCACATATCATGATATCGACAGGCTCTCCGACCTTTTTAGCATACTCTTCTATGGTCAAAGGATGCGTCCCATGAAACCGTATGTCGCCGGTGTAAAGCAATCTTTTACGCCTTGATTCAACGATGAAACTTGCTGAGCCAGGTACAGAATGATCCTGTTCAACAAGCGTTATAGTGAGGTCCCCTATTATTGTTCTTTCCATGTCCTTAAGTGTTCTGCATGGTCTTTCTATTGTACTTGTCTTTACTGTTGGACTTTTTGGGAAAGTTGCTTTGTCTGATTGGAGCTCTAGCTGTTTGGATCGTATCGTCAGAGCTTCTGATGTGAACGAGGTGACATCATCGATGGCCTTTACAAGGGTCTGTGTTACTTTTGTACAATACAGAGGTATTGACTGATGTAAATAACCTATAGCTCCCGTGTGATCGAGATGTGCATGGGTGAGGAGTATTGCTTGAACGAATGGTGTTTTATGATGAGCTATATACTCTTCATATGTTTCGATTGGTGGTTGGAGATATTCCGAGGATCCTTGCAGTATCTTTGAATATTTTGAATCATTGAGAAGATCGATTCCTTCAGGGATGAATGCATTTTCCCGGTAAATACCATTGATCTTAGGGAGTGCACCGATGGTCAATCGATCAAAGATAGCGGTGTTCTTCCTTGGTTGAAGAAAATCGGAGAAGAAATCTGATTCATAGCCCATACTCGTTCCAAAATCCAGTAACACCCCTGTCTTGTTCTGCTGAAGAAGGATCTTATTTCCTCCTATCTCATTGACGCCACCGTAGAAGGTCACTTTCATGGTTTTCCCTTGTATCAAATAAAAAATCTCTCTTTTATTATTTTGGAATAATATCTTTGAACAGTGATCTAGCATTTTTTTTATTATTCGCTAGTTAGGTGTAATGGATAACTTCGCAGTATTAGATGAATATGGTGAAGTTCATGATGAGATATGAGCATGCAACAAGGATGTAGAATAAAAGCCAGATGTTGAAATTCCATGATTTCACATCATGACCATCCATTGGTTCTACCGGTGTCATATCAATAAAAACACTCATGATAGCAAAGACAAACATCATCTGGAAGATAACTGAGGGGAATAGGAAATTTAGTATGAATGTTAGAACGGAGAAGAGATAAACAGAGAGGAAGATGTAGAAGTACATTTTACCGTATCTTTTCATATCATCTACATCATCATAATAGGTGTATGATGCCAGGGAGAACGTATTTCCTAGGACTGTACTTCCAATGGTGAGCAGGGCACCAAATGGCCAGAATACATGTTCCGTTTGGATCTTTTTTCTTTTTGATACATAGACCCGTAATAGTTCCTTTATGGTAAATATAAGACTTATCACAAGTAGATTTATGAGGAATGCGGTGTAAAACTCTGAGAGCTGAGATGACCATGTCCAGCTCATCGCAGTTGAAAAGACAAGCACGGCAAGGATGATGCCTGCTAGTTCCTTGAGTATGATATTCCTTCTACTTGTTTGTTTAAGTGGTTTTCTTTTTCCCTTCCTACGTTTTTCCATTGCATGATCTTGGACCTTTTCAGAAGTAAAATCAAACAGGAACTCGAAAACAGTGTTGCCAAAGATATTCCAAAGATACAATGCAAGGATACTTGTGGCAGTTGCAATCATTGGAACATATTTCTTGTCCATGACTCCGGCGAGTGGTGATCGTTCAGCGGCCTTGTTTTCAAGGTTATACAGCTCGGATGCTGTGTAAAGTGTAAGAATATCTTTATCAATCGTCGTATCATGTCCAAGCATTAGCATGAAGGGGGATGCAAACAGATATGATTCTATCTCAACATCATGATTTGAAAGGACCTTTTCCGTATATTGGTTTGTTCTTTGACTGCCGATCAACACAAGTACTGAATAATCTTGTATGATACTCTCGGTGATATTTTCATCTGATATTGTTTCAATATCGTTAACATTTGTGACTTGTGATCGAACTAGGTTTATGATCAAACGATCCTGAATGGTGATGTTACTACCTTGAATCGCGAGGATATCTTGTTGTGTATACGGTTCTAGGAACGTCCGGAGTTTCTCTCTTGCATCTGATAATGATGCCATGCTTGGAGTGTACGCTGTACTTTTGTTCGTTGTTCCGAGAAGATAATGTTGATATATTGATTCTGAGGATAATGCTTCATCCCAGATAACAACATCATCAATGAGACCGTTAAATGGTAGTGGATGGTCAAGAAGATAGTTACCGATCGTTAGGTCATTGCCCGATGTGAGATTATACCTGATCGTTGTGTTTGTTGGAGTTCCATCACCTATTTCAGAACCATCAACATATAATCGTACAGAGGATCCGTCAAATGTTCCTGCGACATGATGCCAGGTATTGTCCCATATGGCTGTTCCAGGGTTTGAAGATTTTATGGTATTCGATGGGCTGGTTATGTAAAATGAGATGCCACCATTTCCATCTGTATACAGTGCATATGATGAGTATTGATTCCCAACGCCTCCTTTTGAAACGATGTAACCAAATGTTCCGGGATTGGATGATTTCACCCAAGCTTCTACGCTCACATGATCTGGTTCAAGCAATTCATTGTTTGTGATATCAATGCGATCAATGCTACTATTAAACTGGGCGCACTGAGACCTGATCTTACCTGGTGATGCATGATTTGTTCCATTCGCTATTCCAGTAAGCCCGTTCCCTGAACTATCGACCACTTGATTTATCAGGTCATCCCATTCATACTGTTCCTCAAATCTCCAATATCCAACGATTTGGTCTGATTCATCTAGAGATAGCAGATTTGCACTCTCGTTTGTTGATTCATCGATACAGCCACTTATAAATGTTGAAATGGCCAAAAACAATGTTATTATGAGTATTGCCTTCATTTTCCGTCTCATACTCTTCTCCCCCGACAAGGTATCCCCTTTTTTAATTTATTTTGCCAATTTCATTAAATAATCAAATCTGATATCGCTAATGGATTTCAAAAGAGTTTATTTCTTTTGCGGAAAAATAAAGGGAACGTTTTCGATATTTTACATGTATACTCCCATTATATAAGAAATGTATCCAATGACTCCTCCTCAAAATAATTTTTACCATGTTGTCCCATATGTTTAGTAAGATTCATAAATGAGTTAAGGAATGAAGGAGTGGACTATGCCAGATAGAAAGATCTATTACTCGTTTCATGACCGCCCTAACAATACTGATCCCTATCGATCCTATTCTAAAGGTTCTGCTTTACGGTTTAGCCGGACAGAGCTGATCCATATTCTTATTGCTATGGCGGTTTTAACCTTGGCGTTCTCCTTTGCTTTAACACCGGGATATCCGGGAAGAGCTGGTTTTATTGATGCATTTGGGAACATACCTCTTGCGTTTCTTGCTATTGTCACTGCTTTCTTTTGTCATGAGATGGCTCATAAATACATGGGTCAAAAATATGGATATTGGTCTGAGTTTCGTATGTTTCCTATGGGTTTGTTGTTTGCGTTGTTCTTAGGAGTTGCATTTGGTATTGTTTTTGCTGCACCAGGAGCTGTTCAGATCTTCGGCTCTGCAAATCGTGAAGAAGAAGGCAAAATATCTGTTGCAGGTCCTCTGATGAACCTGTTTATAGCTCTGTTATGTGTACCATTTGTTTTTGTGGGTACAGGTGACATTGCATATGTTGCAGGGTTTATTTGCTATATTAATAGTTTTTTAGCGTTTTTCAATCTTATTCCGTTTGGTCCCTTGGATGGTGGTAAGGTCCTTCGATGGCGTATTGATATATGGGTGGCTATGATTGTAATAAGTCTTGTTCTACTTTTCCTTGTGTTTTCGTAATAAAATGAGCCCATACTTGGATTGAATAGGTAGGTTTAACCCTTAAGAGAAGTAATGGAAATTGTTTGGAGGGAGGGAGGGGAGAGTTATTGAAAAAAAGTGAAACCTTAGATTGGTTTGCGAATCTCTCCCCGCATGTATATAGTATATTCTTCCTCATTTATAAATGTTTACCTATTTTAGGTTTATCTTTGGTAAATAAATGGTAAACTACCTTGTTTTATTACATGTGAATATTGCACGCATAAATACAGTTATTGAATAATATTATACCTCATTTAGTCTAATTTTAATTTTTTTCCTGTTCATATATCTCATCTAATTATAATTATTGTATCTTATGTTATATTTTTTATAACGGTTAAACCAATGTCTGTAGTATCTTCTGTCTCTTTATTGTAACGTTTGTATTTCTTTTTCTAATCGAATACCTACTTTTTTATCTCCCTTGCGTTATTCGAAACTGTCCTTCCCTATTTGAGTTAAATATCATTTGTAAATAGTGCACAACCATCTTATTTTTTGTGGTCTGCCAAATACAAAAGCGCAGAACCTGCAACGTCTTTCAGTGACATACATTTATCTACAGTAAATAATAAAATTTTTATATGGTGCATGTATATCCCTTTCCCCTTCAATACGGTGAAAGAACATGAGCACAAAATTCCAGGATCATATAGACCGACGAGCTAGCGAAATCAGAGAACGAGAGCGTCAATTCAAAAAAGCAAATAGACGACGATAAGGTTGCCCTGCATCATTTTTTTAGAGCACATAGGAATCAATAGATTTTTATCTATCTTCACAATACACATATGGTGCTTTTTTATCAAAAAGAGGGTGTCAAAGATAGCAAAAAACGTTTGGTTATGTAAAAATTGTAATTTTAGATTTGGCCAGCCAATGTTAGATATCAACGGTACAGTCTCTCGCTGTCCCTATTGTGGCAGTAAACAAATCAAACAAATTGACAGTTCAGAAGATCTTTTTCCAAACATCGATTTTATACAATAAAGGGTACAAACTTTTTACAATTGATTTTATCTGCAGGGATCAAAACTTCCATCGTTCTATGTAATGTCCCTCTTTAACCAGGAGATAATTTCTTCATTGTACTCCGACAGCCATATGTGGCCGCCGTCTGAATCAAAAAGAAGTGTGGCATCAAATCCACAACGCAGCAATTCATCATAATAATGAATGCCACATTCAGATGGGACAAATCCATCTGATCCACCATGTACTATTAACGTTGAGGAATGATTTTTAGGAAATTCATAGGGACTCGTGCAATCGAACACCGGGCCTCGATCTGATAATGTTATCGATTCTGCGTTTGCACCGGAATGAACGATAACACCTGCAAAACGGTCACCAAAATATTGCGCAATATGACTTGTCATAAACGCACCAGATGAAAAACCAGTACAGTATATCCGGTCCCAATCGATGGGGGTGTTAATGGACTTTAGCCAATCAAGCATCCTTGAAACAAACTGAAGATCCTCTGATTCAGAGATATCTTTCGTAAAGATATCCCATGCTCTAGGCCCAGGTTGAATAGGACGTTGTGATGAAGGAGCAATCACCAAAAAACCATTATTTAAAGCAATGTTTGTGAAAGATGTCTGAGCTTTGCTCCAGGAATTTAATCCTATGAACCATGCAAATGGGTATTGGGCTGCACCATGGAACAAAAAAAGAACAGGATATCCCGTGCTTGATGATGGTGCTTGAGGAAGGGCCCATAAAAAGTAACGGTCATCCATGAGTTGAAAGTTAAAATTTAAAAATACGCTATCGTCTTTACTTGCGAGGGCCTTATCTATAGATCCCTTTTCTATACCTGTCGAACTTGCTGTTGGCACTGATTGATCCATTGAGGTTGTCAGTGGAATACATAGCAAGAACAATACGGTTATGATGCCAAACAAAGCGTGAGATGAGGATTTATCCATCGATAATTTATATGCTGATGGAAGTATATAAAAATACTTTTCTTCTTTTTCACTGTTCAAATCCACTAAAAACCATTAAATAATCTTACTTTCTTAGGGAGAACTCACATGGAAAAACTTGTACATAGCATTTCACTTAATGTTTTTGAAAGACAGGCCGAAAATCTCCCATCGATTTATGAGGTCTTCCACCGTTTCTTACCACTGGATTTCGAAAAGAACCGAATTGTTATTGATCACCAGCAGCTAGAAGGTTTCTCAGATATCATCCATTCGTTGACCCTGCAAACCACGGCAAATAGACATAACCTTCTCGTATTAGAAACTCTTTTTACCAATCTGACAAAAAATGATATAAACCTTCTGGATCAGCAAAAGGAATCAAGGCTAAATGACGATGGAGTATTTTATATTCGACTTGACAAATCATTGTTGCTCCAGAGCATCTTTCAACTCACCGATAGTGGGGATTGCTTTCACATAAAGATCAAACTTGCAGCATATCCTGCAACAAGGGAACGTTACGTTCAGAACCTTCAAAACCTCATCGATCAATTTGACCGAACTTAGCCTTAGAAAAATCCTTTCAATGTGAAAAAGAACACCGTTGGACTTTTATTCACTTGCTAGCTTATAAAAACGTTGGCGGTGAACCTACTGTGATATATGAGATCTTTTCTCCGGTGGTATTCTTCGCCTTATGCTTGATGGTTGAGATATGCCAGAGGATATCGCCTTCCTTTAAATGATGAACGGTTTGCCCTATCTTATAATCCATCTCCCCTTGGATCATGTAATGGATCTCTTCTCCGTCATGCTGATACCAACGTGATTCTGCATGTGGTTCAAGTTCAGAGATGATCGCCTCCATTTTTTTTGATTTGATCAATAATCTATAGAGTTTTCCTGGAGCAATCACCTGCTTTAATTCAGAAGCTTTTTTTACAAAAATCATGTCCCTATCCATCTTTTGTTCCATATCTTCCATGATTATCACTGAGATATTAAGCAATAAAGGGATTATAAACATTTTTCATAAGATGGTATTATCTGAAAACAAAGAACAAACTAACAAATAATATGTGTAAAGTAAAAAAAGGATAAAGAGAAAATCAACGTTTACAGCGTTGAAATCGATTCTCTTAACTCTGTGATATTTGTTCGGATATCATTGATCTGAGCAAGTTTCTCCTCTTCAAAGGAATCAAGTATGCTCTCAAGAGATGTTGTTGGAGAATAGACGTGTACTGGTCTTCCCTTCCCTTGTTTCTTTAAATCCCTCTTCTCAACCCATCCTCTTTTCCGAAGCTCTTGCATCGCAACGCTTACCTCAGGTTGACGAAGGTCCGCTGCTTGTTCGATATCGGTCGAACGGCATTCCTCGACTTGGCAGATATACATCAAGGTCTTTGCAATATTCTTCGGCATTCCAAGTTGTGTGAAAAGCTCCACAACCCGGTCATCTTTTTCATCAAAAACGGTATTAGTTCTTTCTTTAATGTCCCATCACCTCACACGTGATATTAACAACAATCTATAAATATATTCCCAATATAAATCATCTTCGCTTTTTTTAGAATATTGAAAACAGAAGCTTTAGTATAAATCAAATTTATAGTAACTTATGGTCCATTGTATTTGATTACCCATTCAATATAATCCATACCCTCTTCAACAAAAACCGGTGCGACATTGATCTCGTTCTTCCCGTCATTATCACAATCCCCGACATTCACAACAGCAAGATCGCCATAGGTATAATCTATCACTGCTTCTTCCACATACGTCAAACCATCCCACTGAAGGATATGAACGATATCTGTTCCAACACACACCTCAGCAACACCATCATCATCCACATCACCAACATTCATACCCTCGATTAACATACCTTCACCATCCCAGACCATATCATAACTGCATACATAGGATTCACCATTCCAATCGAAGAATGATACACGTGGAGCAACATAACCAAAATGGATCTCATCAACACCATCATCATCGCTATCCGCACACCATCCACCAAAGGGCGCCTCATTCCAACCACGGGTCTCCAAAAGAACAGTTGGTTCAAATACATCCAGATTCTTCTTCCAGTCTAATACCAAAAGCCGGTTATACTCCCCAGGTCCATTTGCATAGTTCGTAATGCCAACTGCTATCTCATTCTCACCGTCGTTATCCGTGTCGCCGAGACCAGCCATAAATGCATAACCCGGATATGCATTATCATCATACTCAGCGATTTTCTCAAGACGTCCAGATGCCCATTTCAAAATAACGATCTCAGGAACTGGGTTTTCACGACTTCCACCTCCACCGCTCATGATAACCTCATTCTCTCCATCATTATTGCAATCACCAACATAACAATCACCGTTACCACCCCCGTTCTTGAATATCCAATTATTCAGACCAATAAGTCTATAGTTTCCATTGGTATATTTATACACGGCCCCGTACCAGGTTGCAACGATCTCATTTTCGCCATCATTTGTCACATCACCAATAGCAAACCCTCCTGCATCGGGAGGGGGATTACCGGTCATACGTTCACGGATAAGGAAATACAGATAGAAAGGGCTATGGAGCGCTGCTGATTCCTCATATGATTTTGTCTGTTCATTCCACTCCATCACCCGAAGGGTTCCATCACGCCCTGCAATAAGCAATTCATTTTCTCCATCATTATCACAATCGCCTATCGGTTGAGGGCCTTGAAAACGGCCACCGGTCCAATCTGACCCATAATTATATTGCCATTGGATCTCATATGATGATGTGTTTGAAATAGTAGTGAACCCAGCATTTACAGTTGTAAAAAGTATCGCTCCAATGATCAAGATTGATAGATATCGAATAAGATACATAGCGTCCATGGAATTTGTCCCCTTATGATATATATTAAAAGTATTACATAAATTTATCTTATTGGGCGGTAAGAGCAATGAGTTTTCATTTTCATCCATCGTTATTTTTCAATTGGATATTGACTCTATTCTCTGTTAAAAAGGAGGCATGCACATATATCCTCTATCCTACCGTTAAGCATACGTTCTAATGATATAATCATTCCATTTTTTGGCATAGATGCCTGTAATGAGTCTGACCAATCGCTTTCATTATCACCTGTGTCTTTTGCTTTTACCTTTATATCAACCTCGCCTTCTTTGACCCATTTGTGAGTAGCCTCTATCTGCTGAACTGATGGATACGGTCCGAACCAATCGGTATCTCCATCACCCCAAGAAAAACAAGAGTAGATATCATCACTATCTGGGTCTGTTGACCTAGTGATATATGTTTGTTCTTTTTGGACCTTTCCTGAAACCGGTCCCTCGGGAGTTTCAGGTTTTTCAGGAGGTTTGTTCGCAAAAGGAGATGCTATGCTAATATCCGGTTTTCCGAACAATGATCCATGACAGAACGTCTCGTATTTCAGGTAATCCCACAGTCCTCTGTTATACATCTCAGCAAGTGCATATTGATGGGCTTGTCCTTGAGAATATTTTCCAGAGGTTATTGATGAGATAAAGAGATGTTTTAAAGATTGGTCACTGCCATCGTTAACATCATCCCATTGGGTCTGATAGGGTGTTGCCTTATTTGCACCAAGAAACCCAATTGCACCTTGTTTCATCATTGCTTGACCAATGTTTTCATAATCGGTATCTGAATTGATACAAGATGCCCCACTCGCAATAGCAGAATAATTATCATTAAGATATTGACAGTCATCAACTGATATGAATCCACCGCTGCCATAGGGATTCCCATGCGCGTGCCAGCGTGCAATACTAAATGTTTCTGGCTCTTCTCCGTTTTTGGGTAAAATAATGTACCGCTATTGTATTCATTCAATAGGGTAAAAAGAATGGAGACAAAGCGGTACGAATATAGTAAGTTGT
>CAYPIF010000071.1:0-5794 GCA_964410735.1 uncultured Thermoplasmatales archaeon | reverse complement strand
GGGAACCATCTCCCTAATTTTTTTTTAGCATTATGCTATACTAATGGAACATCAAATAATGTGAAAATCGGCAGGATATTATTTTTCAGACAAGCTCATATACTGCTTAAAAACATTACTTATAAGCAACGTTTTTAATTAACGTTTACTCGATGAAAATCATACAAATACACCAGGGGAATCTAAAAATACGGCATACATTAAAAAAAATATTAAATATTTTGTTATATTTGCAACATTTTTGATGGTAGCAGTGTCATTTCATTCGGCACTTGACCCAGGCAATGACAGACTCTCTAATTATGAGGAGTATCTCACGTGGCAATGGGGTTCAAATCCATTTAGAAAGGGTCTTTTTGTAGAAATGGACCAGATGGCACCTGGACGAAATGGTGAAATAACAGATTTCCCCAAGGAATCAAAAGAACTACTTCGCACAGCCTACAACCGACAGAATATCGTTTTTCATCTTGATGATGGATGTATGGGCGGGAGGAGAACAAATCCCGTTTGATGATTCTGCTACAGATGACGAGATAAAAGACACATACTGGAATTATTTTTTACATCAAGATGAGGATAATTGGAGATGCGGAGTATTTCATTATGGATTAGTGATCTATAACGCTGAAAGGTATCCTGGGTTTGGGTTCTGGGGTGGAGTAAAACCAGTAATTGATTCCTATCAGATATCCACTCTTGGCATGGAAAAAAAAGCGAGATATCACTATTTAACCAGAGATATCGTCTATGCAA
Organism: uncultured Thermoplasmatales archaeon; assembly: GCA_964410735.1. Taxonomy (GTDB): domain Archaea; phylum Thermoplasmatota; class E2; order DHVEG-1; family DHVEG-1; genus EX4572-165. The sequence goes on along the minus strand of CAYPIF010000071.1, from coordinate 5,038 downwards.
GTGCGTATATGCATGAATGTGGCCATACCCTTGGTAGTTTCCATGGAAATACTCCAGGTTGTGATGATCAAGAGGGCAAATATCCACGGCAGTTGAACTATTGGAGATGGCGACCGTATAAAAGCGTGATGAACTATGGATATATGTATCAAATGGTTGATTACTCAGATGGAAGCCGTGGAAAAAATGCTTTTAATGACTGGAATCGGATCGATCTAACCTTCTTTAAAACCCCTCTCGGGTGATAAAAAGCAAGACGTTCCCACTGGCTCTCGCTATATAATCCAATTGTTGAAATATATCTAATAGATCCCTTTTAGAAAATCAAAGCGGTCCTCAAATATCTCTGCTTGATGTTGAATGACTTTTTCTGCTTCATTGATATCCATGGTTTCAACTTGCTCAGCATACGAAACAAAACGTCCTATCCATAACGTCTTAAGAGTATCAAGGAGCAACTGTTTGCCTTCATCTGTTGTAGTGTTCTTGTAAGCGGATGCATACTGATACACAATATCTGCCCATATCTCTGCATCAAAATTGATGTTATCTTTGATTATCTGATCGATTTTTATGATAAAATGATCTGTGATATATCTATGAAAGAGATGTTTTTGATCTTGAAAATCCTGTTGAAAAGATTCTTTCATAGCCTTGATGTTTATAGTTACAGGGATTGGGTTCTTACTGAAACACTCTCGGTAATAGGAGCTTTTCCATCTATTTGGTTTCTTCCGCCAGTACGATTCATAATATTTTGCAAGTGCAAACATTGATCCGGTCACTTTTCGAAACATAGGTATCAAGAAATTCTCAGGTTCTAAATACCGTGTGGTAGATTCATGGATTTTTAACGAGAACAATCCTTCTTTAACATACATTCCTTCTGCGGCAGCAGATGTAACAATAAAGATGTCAACACCAAAATCCGGTGGGAATAAGGGATGATTCCGTAGATGTTCATACAGATTCTTTGATAACGCGAATTCACCAGCAATAGGTTGTCTTATATCAATGCCATATAATGCCCTTGTAAAAGGATAGACAAGATTATTGGTGATAACCCCATCATTCTTATCACGTATATAATAGGGGACGGTGAGGTCTGCTCGTCCATAGACGATGGGATTAGCTATCGATTGGAGCCATGATGGTTTTATATTGAGAAGATCCCCATCGAGAAGTACAACACATTTAGCTTTGGTTTCATGGGCAAGTTCTAGAATTGTCATGATCCCAGCGCCTTTCCCACTGGTGGTCATATCATCTGTGACGATCATCTCGATAGAGTGATATGGTTGGAATAATCGAATTACGTCATCTGTTCTATCTGAAGAAGGTGCCTTTGATATAGCGATGACCGTGCGATAATCTGGAAAAAATTGATATAATCCTTCGTTTACTACGTTAAGAACATTGAGTACGGTCGTCTCAACATCCTTGCAGAGAACACCAACGAGGATATCGATTGGTTTTATCTGTTTACATCTTTCGATTAAACTCTCATCTAACGTGATATGTTTGTTCCATTCTTGATTCATATATCATCCTCTCCATTATTCGTTATCAACAATAACAACATCGAGGAGTTGTTCCCGTATCTTCTTTCGTGCAGATATTGTTCTCAACCAGTCAGGTATTCGTGACCCAACAGGATGTCGAAGATAATGTTCCCCGGAAATCATGATCTGCCTACTGAATTTTTCGACCATATGTTCCTCGATATGCCTATCATATCTTAGGTTGTTGAAATGTGCATCTGCATGGTATTTCCGTATCGCATCCTGTGCATATCGTTGATAGAGCACACGCAGATTTCTGATATAATCTTGGGATATTGTGATGTTATCTTCCTCGATCAATGCTCTTAGAAGCGTTTCTAATATATCTCCAACCATTTTCATAAGACCTTGCTCCTCTGTACCAATCTTCTGATGTTTATGGTCATAGAATCCAAGATCCGTTTGGCATATTCTCTTTGTAATCACATTCCTATACATCTCAGCCATGATCCCTATCTCAAGACCCCAATTACCAGGAATATCAACGTCTCTAGCCAGATCACTTGTTAAGGCAAACTCGCCTGAAAGGGGATATCTAAATGAATGAAGAAATTGAACGAATTTCAAAGGTCGTGAATGTTTTTCTAAGAATGCTTCTAGCAATGGTTGAAGAAATAAACGTACCACACGACCATACATGATACCTTTTTCCGTGTTAACCCTTGCATAATACCCTTTATTGAACTTAAAATCCAGTTCAGGTTCAACAAGGGGATAGAACAGTTTTGTAGGTATCGTTTCGTCATATAGCATAATATCTGCATCATGCAAACCAACAGCATATGATTTAAGTGATGCGATACCTAAAGCTAACCAGACATCGCGTCCTTTCCCCCTATATCTCAATAGATCAATCCCATCTACTTTCAACTCTTCCAAAAGCTTTTCAATTTTTGGCCCATTACACCACATGATTAAATGAGGAATCTTTAGATCTGTGAAAAATTCTTTCACGTGATTAAATTCCCGCTCATTTTGAGCGGCTAGAGGAATGATTATCTCATGTAGATACGTACATTTATTCAATCCTTTTTTAATAACGCCAAGAGCATCCCCTGTGATTTCCTTATATAACATTGGCATGACTATAGAAACAGGACGATCAACAGCACCCTCTTTCACAGTGTTTGCTATTGATGCATACTCTGCGTTGAAATCATGTAATGTAGTTATCTTTTCCTGTTTAAGATCCATATTCTTTTTCCTCCAGATGTGAAATAATCGTTCGAAAATCATCTATTGAAACATCAGCACATTCTTGTACTTCTCGAGGTGCATGAATTGCAACTCCAAGACCTACTTTCCGTAGCATTCCACAATCAACGAGGCCATCACCAACAGCGATGATATCCTCAAATGAAACACCATACTTTTCTGCTAACACATCTACAACACAACTCTTGCATATGGAGTGTATTCTATTGGTTACCTTATCGATAACCTTCTCCTTGTTATGTATCAAGAGATCGCCAGTAACAATACCCTCATTTATGATAAGTGTATTTGCATACACATGATCAATGTTAAGTTTTTTTTGCAGGTCTTGCGCAATAACATCACAGCCATCTGTTGCAATAGCTACAATCATATCTCTTTTTTTAAATTCACAGATAACTTCAATAACATGTTGACGAAGAGGAATTTCCCTAAAAAGGTTCAGTAATTCTATTTGGCTGAATCCAGATAATAATCGAGCGATTTTCAACGATTTTTGATACGGTTGATCATCAGAAGTTAGGAGGTCATATAATTGTCTCTGAAATCCTTTTTTTTCTGCAAAATGAAAAATCTTTCTACCATCAAGCAATGTTCCATCCATATCAAAAAGAGCGATACGATACATTATCCTCTCAAACAATGTAAAGGAGCTCTTCATTAAAACCTTTTACGGAACATTCAAAGACGAAACAACCTAGATTTTTTATATGTTTATATATTATCTGACTTCGTCAGATAAAATTTTAGAAGGTCACGTCACTTCCAATTATTTGATGAACAAATGAAAGAAAACGTAACCTTCAGTTTAGGAAACATCGCACTAATAGAAAAGGCTGACGCTTCGTTGAATGGATATTTCAACCAGATATTAAACGGAGTAGGTGGCAAATCTCAGGATTTCATTCCCTGCGTTAAATTGCTCATAGCCAATCGGATGGGGCATTGTTATTCGATCAGCCGGTTGAAAGATCTACCTGAGGAATATTTCAAGTTTCTTGGGTTCTCCAAACCAAAAAGCGATAGAACACTCAACAGAACAATAGAACGGATCGGGCAGAAATATCAATTCATTGTTCACAAACACCAAAAGGTTCTCAAAAAATATGGTCTGGCAACACCAGAGCAGTTCCCAGATTTCCCTTCATCTTATTTTGAAGGGAAGAATTCACCACTTGGTGAACTAGGTTATTCTAGAGATAATGAACCAGGGAAACGGCAGATCACATTTGGGATCTGTACGGGAATGAATGATATACCCACCGCATTGACCATTCAGAAAGGAAACGTGCAGGATAAGAAACATTTCCGTATCATGTTCAAAACTGCAAAACATGTACTGGATGAGAACAGTGTCCTCATCTTTGATTGCGGAGGTAACACCAAACAGAATAAAAAACTGGTTCGATCCAACAAGTTCCATTATCTCACATTGAAACCAAAGAAAGTCGGTCCGTACAAACAGCTCATAAAGCTCTATGATTTCAATGATGATAAAAGAGAATCCTTTATTGTGAACGGAAAAAGCTATTCATGTGTGAAGGTTAAGATGCACCATGAATACAACTATGTGTTCTTCTCAGAGGATCTTTACAATGATCAAATGAAGACGAAGAATAGAAGATACATGAAAGAACTGGAGAAGAACAAAGCTAAACTTAAAAAGACGCTATCCGGTAAGGTAATAGATACGTATCTTTGTGAGGGGGGGTATATTCTAACTAAAGGATCCTTGCAGAAAGTGATCGATGATCATTTAAATCCGTATGTGAACGGTTTAGAGGGTTTCTTTGTTCTTCAAAGCAGCATCGATGAAGACCCAGAGAAGATCCTTGCTCTTTATAAGGATCGTGACAAGGCTGAGAAACTTATCAGGAATATAAAAGAAGGAACTGAGTTACACCCTATTCGCCATTGGAATAATTGGACAGTGAAGGGATATTTAGTGATCATTTTCCTAACGAATTTTCTAATCAATTTGACACTTCTTAAGGCGGAGGATCCAGTAGTAAAGAATGTAAAACTCCTCAAAAAATATCTGATGAAATTGACAGTTACCATTGTGTATCCTCCAAATAGCTTCAAATTTCATGTGATTTCCAACATTTCAGAGGAGATCAAGAGCATTTTTGGCAATTACATCGATAAATATGAGGATAAAACACTTTGTTTACGATGGTAAAAAATCGTTTGTCAAATTGATAAACGGCTCATTTCACCAATTTGATCAGTGTAAAAAATACTCAATTGGCGAGGTTAGG
>CAYPIF010000070.1:0-34388 GCA_964410735.1 uncultured Thermoplasmatales archaeon | reverse complement strand
GAAATAAAAGGTCAAAAAAGTCCAAATTCAGATACACTACTCTATCATATCAAAAATCATAATGATTTAAAAGAAATTCAAAAAATGTATCTCACACTTTTCGAAATACTCTGGGAAATGACCAAACAAACCAATGTCATTGACCTCAGAAAATCATATGATGTCGCAATAGACTATACCGAATGGTATTTCTACGGAGATAGGTCTGCTCCAATGGTTGTAGGTAAAAAGCCTGAACGAGGAACCAGCAAATGCTATAAATTTGCAACCATCAACATAGTTGAATCGGGAAAAAGATTTACACTATTTGCAATACCAGTAGGACCTTTTGATACCAAAGAAAAGATCCTGAAGCAACTGTTTACCTATGCTTTGAAACGAATAAAGATCAAACGAGTCTATGTAGATAGAGGATTCTTTGATTCAAACTCAATAAACACAATAAAACAATTCAGACTAAAATTCCTTATGCCCTGCACAGCAAACGCAAGGATACAGAAAATCCTTGATATCATGCCAGCACCAACAGTCATCAATGATTATGAAATGGAAAACACACTATTTAATGTAGTAATTGTAGAAGATGATGAAGGAAACAAACGAGCATTTGCCACAAATGAACAATTCAACGAACACGATGTAGACCTGGCAACAAGACTCTTTCTACTTTATGGAAAAAGATGGGGAATAGAAACCAGTTACAAAGTCAAAAAACACTCATTTCTACCTAAAACCACTTCTAAGAATTATTTGATTAGAATATTTTACTTTTTATTTTCAGTTCTATTGTATAACCTTTGGTTACTCGCAGACATACTAATTTGGCTTGCTCTGTTTGGAGAAGTAAAACAAGATCATCTGATAACCTCGAAATACTTTGGAACTATACTCTACACAATAGATCCTGGAGGAGGATAACATGTTTACTAAAACCAATTCTTTATTCTCTTTTCTTTTTAGTTTATAGTAGATATCTATTCGCTATTTTTAGTAAAAAACACCAAATTTTTACCTTCAACAGATAAGAAAAACCAATTTTCTCCTTATCAAAATCATTTTATACACTTATTCTATCCTGATTTTCTCTTGTTTTGGAGTACTTTCGGAACTACTGCCTTGACAGTTAAATTTATATAGAAGTGTTCATATTCGTCAACTAAATTCGATGTATAAACTAAAGGTGGAGGTGCAACCAATATGATGGCTGGACAACAACCAATAATTATACTAAAAGAAGGCACAAAAAGAGAAAGCGGAAAAGGTGCGCAAGCAAATAACATTGCTGCAGCACGTGCAATTTCAGAGGCAGTTAAATCAACACTAGGCCCAAAAGGTATGGACAAGATGCTCGTTGATTCAATGGGTGATGTCGTTGTAACAAATGATGGGGCTACCATCCTTAAGGAAATCGACGTTGAACACCCATCAGCAAAAATGATCGTAGAGGTCGCAAAATCACAAGATGAAGAATGCGGCGATGGTACAACCTCGGCAGTAGTTCTTACAGGAGAACTCCTCAAGGAAGCAGGAGAACTTCTTGAACAAAACATCCACCCAACCGTTATAACTGGTGGATACCAACTTGCTGCCAAAAAAGCGGTAGAGGTCCTCAACAAACTTGCGATTGACATCAAAGCCAATGACAAAGAGATGTTAAAGGACATCGCAAAAACATCCATGGCCAGCAAAGGAGCAAGCGCAGAAAAAGAAAGTCTTGCTGATGTTGTCGTTGAAGCAGTGACAAAAGTCGCAGAAAAACGCGGATCAAAACAAATCGTAGACCTTGATAACATTCAAATCCAAAAGAAACAAGGCGGTGGCATAAGCGACACAGAAATCATTGAAGGCATCATCCTCGACAAAGAACGAGTACATGAAGGGATGCCATCAACAATTAGGAACTCAAAGATAGCTCTTATCAATGCAGCTCTTGAGGTCCGCAAGACCGAGGTTGATGCACGTATACAAATTCAAGACCCAACACAATTACAAGCATTCCTAGATGAAGAGGAATCCATGCTTAAAAAAATGGTCGAAAAGGTCAAAGCCAGTGGAGCAAATGTCCTTATCTGTCAAAAAGGCGTTGATGATATTGCTCAACATTTCCTCGCAAAAGCAGGTATCTATACTGTGCGAAGAGCAAAGAAGAGCGATATGGAAAAACTCGCGAAAGCAACTGGGTCAAAGATTATCTCAAATCTTGACGATCTTACAAAAGATGACCTTGGTAACTCTGGGATTGTCGAGGAACGAAAGATCGGCGATGACAAAATGACCTTTGTCACCGAATGCAAAAATCCAAAAGCAGTATCAATTCTTATCCGTGGAAGCACCGAACATGTCACTGATGAACTTGAACGAGCGCTTCATGATGCATTATCCGTTGTCAAAGTAGCATTGGAAGATGGAAAAATGACACCTGGTGGTGGAGCAGCAGCTGTTGAGATAGCAATGGCACTCCGAGATTACGCACCATCTGTTGGCGGACGAGAACAAATGGCAATCGAAGCATTTGCTGATGCTGTTGAGATCATCCCAAAGACACTGTCCGAGAATGCTGGTCTTGACCCAATCGATATGATTCTTGAGACCCGTAATGCGCACAGCAAAGGGCAAAAATACGCGGGAATAAACGTCCTTGAAGGAAAAGTTGATGACATGCTCAAAAAGAAAGTCATCGAACCATTACGTGTCAGCTTACAAGAGATTCAATCTGCTTCAGAAGCTGCAACAATGATCCTTCGTATCGATGATGTCATTGCATCAAAAGGCGGTGGCGGTGGAATGCCACCTGGCGGAATGCCACCTGGCGGAATGCCTGACATGATGTAAACACAAACACATAACCACCCTTTTTTCTTTTTTTTATACTATTGCCTATGACGACGAAACAATCTGTTGAAAAGAAACCAGTTGCTGGTAAAAAAAAGGATACAAAAGAGCAGATGCAAGCTCTGGAGCAAGAAGTACAAAGGTTACGAGAGGAATTGAAAAATAAACATGATCAACTCCTCAGGGGTCTTGCAGATTTCCAGAACCTTCAGAAAAGATCAGAAAAAGAACGTTTGCTTCATGCTGATTCAATCAAGGAACGTTATATATCTGAACTTATCGATTTGAAAGAAATACTACAAAAAGCGATTACTGACGAGCATCCACAAGACGGCTTACGACTTATCCTCCAACAACTTGAACAGTTCTTTGAGTCAGAGCATATCGAAAGCATCGAATGTATAAGTAAAGAATTTGATCATAGGAAACATCATGCTGTAACAACAGTTGAAAAAAATGATTATGATGAGAATATCATCATTGAGGAGATCAAAAAAGGCTATGTTGTTGATGATAAGGTTCTACGCCCATCACATGTAATAGTCACAAAAAAGAAATCATAAAAAAATTAGAGAGGTATGAGAATATGGCAAAGATAATAGGTATAGATTTAGGGACCACTAATTCAGAGGTTGCTATGATGGAAGGTGGGAACCCGACGATTATTAAAAGTGCCGAGGGTCAACCCTATTTTCCAAGCGTTGTCGCGTTCACAAAAGATGGTGAACTCTTAGTTGGAGAAACCGCGAAACGTCAAGCAGTTACAAATCCAGAAGGTACCGTTCATCGTGTGAAACGAAAAATGGGTACTGGCGAAAAAGTAAAACTTCATGATAAAACGTATACACCTGAACAGATCAGCGCATACATCCTTCAAAAGATCAAAAAGGATGCTGAGGAATATCTTGGTGAAAAGGTGACCGATGCAGTTATCACAGTGCCTGCATATTTTAATGATGATCAACGACAAGCAACAAAGGATGCTGGAAAGATAGCAGGTCTGAACGTCAAACGTATCATCAATGAACCAACCGCTGCATCATTAGCATATGGTTTGGATAAAGAAGGTGACCATACCATTGCGGTGTATGATTTTGGTGGTGGAACATTTGATATCACTCTTATGGAAGTAGGAGATGGTGTCTTTGAGGTCCTCTCTACAAACGGGGATACACAACTTGGTGGATCTGACATGGATCAAGTCATCGTTGACTACCTTTCAGCAGATTTCAAAAAGAAGTATGGTATTGACCTTCAAAAAGATGAAAAATCTCTCCAACGACTTCTTGAAGCAGCGGAAGAGGCAAAAAAAGAACTATCCTCTAAACTTCAAACAGATATTAATTTACCGTACATCGCTGTGGTTGATAACGATCCAAAACATCTTGAAATGAAACTGACACGTGCAAAGTTCGATGAGCTCATCTCACCCCTTGCTGACAAAACAGAGAAACCATGTAAACAAGCATTAAAAGATGCAAAACTTCAACCAAAAGACATTAATCATATTGTCCTTGTCGGTGGCACCACCCGAATTCCTTATGTCCAGAAGAAGGTCGAGGAGATCTTTGGGAAGAAACCCAAACGAAATGTTGATCCTATGGAATGTGTTGCCATTGGTGCAGCTATCCAAGGCGGGGTCTTATCAGGAGATGTTGAAAAGGATATCGTTCTTCTTGATGTGACACCATTAAGCCTAAGCATTGAGACCCTGGGGGGTGTTGCAACACCGCTCATTGATAGAAATACAACAATTCCAACGAAAAAGAGTAAGATATTTTCAACCGCTGCAGATAGCCAAACAAGTGTTGACATCAATGTGTTGCAGGGCGAACGTCCCATGGCAGCGGATAACAAAAGTCTTGGCAGGTTCCATCTTGATGGTATCCCACCTGCACCACGAGGTATACCTCAGATAGAAGTAGCTTTTGATATCGATGTTGATGGTATCTTAAATGTCTCAGCAAAGGACCTTGGGACCGGCCGTGAGCAATCCATACGTATCACTGGATCAACGAAACTCTCAGATTCAGAGATCGAACGGATGAAAAAAGAAGCTGAATCTCACAAAGAGGAAGATGAGAAACGAAAGGAAAAGGTCGAGATACGTAATACTGCTGATGCCTTGGTACATACTGCAACGAAAACAAAAGAGGACCTTAAGGATAAGATCACTGAGGACGATATCAAAAAGATCGATGATGGAATTAAAACACTACAGGAAAGTCTCACTGGGGACAATCTTGATGATATCAAGGAACAAACAGATGCTCTTCAAAAGACCCTTCAAGATATTGCTACTAAGGTCTATCAAGCAGCTGCTCAAGAACAAGCAGCACAGCAACAAACAACTGGTGGATCAACCTCTTCTGCAGATGATGAATCATGGTCGGGTCATCCAACTGGTGATCAAAAGACATATGATGCAGATTTCGAAGTGAAAGATAAGGAGAAATCAAAGAAATAGGTCCTTATTTTTTCCTTTTTTCTTCTTTTTTTGTTATTTTTCTCGTGAATATGCAGTTATGTATGCACAAGGAAACAATCTATTTTAATAAGGCTCTTCATCAGTATGTATGAATGGTGAAGATGCATGATTCGGATATCTCAACGAATCCTTGATTATTTGTGTACTACCTTTGTCTATGGACTTTCAGGCTCGGTCATCTTTTACTGGTTTTGGATGATCTTCTCAATATGATCACGTGTAACTGGTAGATATTGGGTCAATGAAAAATATGAATAATCCGAGGAACTGAAATGGTTGATAAACAAGATAGTTCACAAATCGATATTGAGATAGGAACAAGTGAAGATATCATCGATTGTATCAAAGAGTTCCGGTTCGATCGAATTGGTATACCTTCTTCTTATTATGTGTATATGAAAAAGATCGGAAATCACCTTGTGGTTGGAAAAGCAGATATTACGTTTAGAGAATGATCTCTTGAGCTGCATTTTTCTTTTTGTTCTTATCCTCAAGATACATATGCATTGGGCAATTTTCCTTTTCTTTAGAAAAACAAAAACGTTGGATATAGTCAACTATTTCATCTCGTTTAAGGTTCGAATCTTCAAGTGTCGCTAATCGTTTAGAACAATGGTCATAGAATTCACACGGTTGTTTTTTACTAAGTAGTATCTGATAGAATCTGCAATCTGTGAACGAATCAGAAGTACAGATGTCAAAATCTTGGATGTAGACAACATCTTTAAACGTTTCAATACAATTTCGAGCATAATCAGCATAGAACGGGCAGCTCATCTGTATCCCTCCATTATACACTTTTATGCAACGTGTGACAAGTTAATAGAATATATATATGTATATAACCTTTCCTGTTTTAAATAAAATTTCATCGTATAGTCCCTTGTATACTTTAAGGAACTTTAACAGAATATTGTTTTGATCAGTGGTATGTGATGGAATGTTACAAAGAATCGTACCATTAGATTACTTGGAATTTTGTTTCTTGCAGTTGTTAAAGAAACAGGAATACTAGCAAAATCATTGCTATCGTCCTCATTTATTACAAGAACCTCTCCAGTAAACGATGCCTCTTTTTCATCAGGCACCGTTACAAATACCTCAACTATGATGCTTTCAGATTCTGGAGTAAGATTCTTGCTCCCTGTTGGAGAAAAAGTCCAAGTGCCCCATTCTGGAGTTGATTCAATTTTCCAATTTAATAAGGAATCCGGGTCACCGATGTTCTGAACAGTAAAGTTTGCAGTAACAATATTACCTGCTTTAACATTATTCCAGTTCAAACTGCCAGTGCAATAGAGATCCGGGTTGAACGTAACATCATACCCATACTGGGAAAAACAAAAATCAATATTTGTATGACCCTGCTCAGGCCATCCTGGGTGATATGTCCAGTAGCTATTAGTGTAATTCCATGCGGAACCCGGTAAATAAGGGTCATTAATACCATACCCCCAAAAATAATTATTATTTTCATCTATATCTGTAGGAGTCCATACAATGTAATAGGTTTCCCCTACATCAAAAAGGATGTCATTAAAATCGAATGTGTACCATTTATAATCTGTTCCGATTTGTGATTCTCTTACCGTTATTCTTGTTAGATCCAAACCATCTAAATTCGCTTTAATAGAGACAAAAAGATCGCCGGGTGTGCCATTTTTCCAGAGGGGGATAAGTATCTTAGATAATGTATTTCTCAGAGGGGTAAATGATTGAGCTATCTTGGAATATGTAGAGCAACCATACCCGCTGTAATCGCCATTATGCTGGTCGATTTCATCAAATGATAGTTGTTCTATCTTTGGACCAGTAGCCGTTAAAATCGTTGTTCGATCCAAGTTTTTCTCCGATGGTATTATGATACTTGTTGTCAATATAAGACCCAGCATCAAAATCATGGTGATGTATATCTTTTTAAGATACATATTCTTCCTCCGTTCTATTTCCCTATAACATAAATTAAAATAGATGCTGGATTAATATATTTTTCCTAGATATGTTGGAAACACTGTGAAAATGGGTAACACTTGTTCATAATCATCCAGATATTTAAATAAAAATTAAAAAAAGATGGCGGGCTAGAAACCCACGTAACATCTCTTTAGTCATACCCATATGTTTTAAACGTGAAATCATACATGGTTGGGAGATCACGCCATAAGCTGCCACCGTCACGGGTGAACCAGAACGCACCACCCGGGTATTGATCACCAAATGCATAGCCCCATTCATAGCCGAACGATGTGGTGACGCCAGAGGGTGCCGGTGGACAGACGATGAAGTAATCAGTGCCAGATGTAATTTGAGTATCTGTAAAGTCAAATGACATCCAACCCCAGTCGCTTGGTACCTCGGTAGGAGTAAATGTCAGGGTGTCGATAAGGGTACCTTGAGGATCACCAGTACGAAGTTCGACAGTGAGATTGAACTCAGGGTTACCAAACTTACGCAGGTAGATTTCAGTTTTAGTTAAGGTGTTAAGGGTTGGAAGGAAGCTTTGAGCTGCAGCCCAATCACCATCAACCGCATGCCGGACAGGTAACCCCCGATCAAATATGTTCTGCTCGATGTCCAATACCTCATTGCCACTTGGAACATACACATCAACACCGAACAACCCTTTACCTGCCTCTTCAGTTGATACCAAAATATCATAATGGTATCCTCCTGCTGATAGGCCTGTGGTATCAACTGTAACTGTTATTGTATCATGTTCTCCAGAGGTCGCTCCGCTAGACGGGCTTACTTCCAGCCAGCTGCAGTTCTCGGTAACATCATAATGAAGATACCCTGAGCCGCTGTTCCATATTTCAAAGGTTGTATCATCCGTCTCATTTGTTTGCATGAAACCAAAATCATAACCAGTGGGTGAATAGTCCAACATAGGTGATATGCTCATCCAGATATCAGGGTTTCCAAGGTATGCACCCCATTCGAAAGTCTCGTAATAATCATAATACCAAAGACCATTTGTGTACATCTCCATTAAAGCATATTGATGTGCTTGTCCTGTCGAATAATTGCAGGATGTCACAAAGGAAGTAAAGAAATAATCAAAGGACTGGCTAGAACCATCATAGGGGCTATTCCATTCAGACATTCCATAGGCTACCTTTGTTGCTCCAAGGAAACCAACAGCTCCTTGTTCGAGCATCGCCTGCCCTATGTTATATTGAGAGGTATCTTGATTGCTACAAGCATCAGCAAAAATGATGGATGGGTAGTCATCGTTTAATGAATCACAGGTGGTCGTGTCAACAAATGCTTGGCTTGGATAATACTCAAAACATGCTGTTGCTGAACCATGGCCTGCCCAGTCGACAAAGGCATAGGTGTTGGATGACCACTGTGATTTCACCGTGTTGTATTCAAGATCATAGTCAGAGGGATAGGATGATTGTGATTGTTCATACATCCGTGTCATTGTCCAATTGTTCATCCATGGAAGACTTGCGATCTCTTCCATCAGTTCTGCATTATCTGTGTCTGACCAGAAGAATGCTGCTAATAAGAGTATGTTTTTCTTGTAAGATGCATCGTTCGTTTGTTCAAAAAGGATGGATTTATTACAGATGGATTCTACCATATCATACTCGCTTGTCGGTATCCGACCTACGTTTATTTCTGCGTAGAAATCAATAGGATCTGTGCTTTCACCATATTGATGATCGCCATCTGCATCCCATGATTGAGAATCCGGGAGGGATAATTCTGCATAATAATAATCCGTTTCAGGTTCTCCGTAGCCCATGTCTTGAGCACAGAGGCGCATAGGAACATCATCATAGTGTCCAACGAGCAGCAGATCCAAAATACCCCATTCTTCTGATGGGTATTTCTCAATGAGGAAGTTACGCATCTTCTCCTGAAGATCATATCCCTCATAATTGGAGTCAATCCAAGAGGTTGTGACAACGTTAACATTTCTCCCTTTAGATGTCTCCCAATCAACAAGTGGGTCAACAGCGGAGACTAATGAATCTAAAGTAATTATGACATAATCATATGAGCTTTCGTCGTTTTTCTCGTTACTCTCATACCAAGCTTGTGCCTCATGATAATTGCTAATAATGTTTTTGGCGATGATCTCACTTTGAGGAAGGTTGTCGCTTAGTATCTTTGATTCTTGGCCTGCATTAGTATATGTGATACTGACCGTTATAAAAGGATGGAATTCGAGAACTCCTGAAAGGGGGTGATATGTAAATGGATTGACCCGTACATCGACAAGATCATATTTTCTGTAATGTGATTGCCTTTGATATTCAATGATTGCAGCGGGGTATGCATCGTTTGATGAATAGGTTTCTTTATAGTTCTCATCGAATATCTGTTGATGATCAAGGGGATCCTGTTCATCACCGATCAGATTTGGTGAGGGGCATGGATCAATGAAATAGAAACCATCTAGTTCATAGGAATCCGATAGTTCATAGTTTACATCTACTATATTTGCCTTTGGTGGTACGGCTATTGATATAATCTTTGAGGGAAGATTTGGTTTTCCTTCAACAAGTAAGCGTCCGAAATCCTCACAAGTTATTGTGTCATACCCATCTATCTGTTGGACGGAAAATGATCCAACCTCAAGAGTATAATGAATGGTACTGTTGGTTTCATCACCCATAACAGAGATATTTGACCAGGTGATTCCAACAAGTATGATTGTGAAAGCTAAAGATAATATCTTTTCAGTCTGAATGTTCATTATTTGTCCCCAATTATATAATATATTATAATTATATTTGTTCTCTATTTAAGGTTTATGAAGCATTCTCTTATCTGAATAAATATCCCCTATGGAATCATTTATCCCTAAGGATCTATAGGATGCCGTATGTTGTAAAGGTGAACTCATAGGTGTCTGGTAGATCTCGCCAGAGGTCACCACCATCACGAGTGAACCAGAAACTTCCATCTGGGTACTGATCACCAAGTGCATATCCCCATTCGTACCCAAAACTTGTGGTAACCCCACTGGGTGCTGGCGGAATCACTATGAAATAATCGGTTCCAGGATTAACGGTAATATTACTGATATTGAAAAACAACCATTCCCAGCTAGAACTCACATTTTCAGCATCAAATTCAATCGTATCAAGTAAAGATCCTATAGGGCTGCTTTCCCTGATTTCTATGATCAGATCGAACTCAGGGACACCGAACTTTCGAAGATATATCTCAGAAGATGTGATTACACTTACCGTTGGGGTGAAATTCTGCGCTGCCCCCCAATCACCATCAATAGCATGTCTAATGGGAAAACCTCGGTCAACCATGGTCTGATTGACATCAATAACTATCTGATAGGGATACCCATTACAATCCCCATAAGGGTATTCATCGGTAAGCCATGGCGCATAGGATACGTTTCCAAGAATAACGTCCCCTGTTCCATCAGGATAATCGCTGTGATAGGGGCCTGTTAGGTTTCCCCACCAGTTACAAGTAGCGATAGTTGTATCATTATGATAATTCTCCAAACCATTACTGTTTCCAGCAATATTATTATATTCAATGGTCAAGGAGGCAACCTCGGGTCTGTTATCACGGATGACAACACCGGTTTCAAGACCACTGATATTATTCATGGTAATTGTTGCACTTCCGGACATAAATCCTGCTACAACACCCCATCCATCAGTGATGTCATGTATGTAATTATCATGGATCTGCACATTAGTTGCAGTGTATGTATCATTGTTGCCCCATAACCGGATTGCATCAACATAATCACTAACCCCTGAAGATGCCATGGTTATCTCATTTGAAGCGATCTCACTATTTTCGGATGGGCCGATATTTACCGCCATCGATCCATAATTCGTATAATTTCCAGGATTGGGTGCATGTAGGACATTATTTATGATCCGTACATTTTCAGAGCCGTTTCTAATCAATATCGTACTTGGGTCTGCATCATACCAATCATAGGGTGCAGTCCATCCATTGATCACCGTGAAACCATCAAGGATGACATTATCAGCGGTAATATCAACGGTATACAAAGCGTTGCCATTTATGAATGTTGTAGAAGCTCCAGAAGTTGATTGGATCGTTACTTTTTTGTATAGTGACAGGTCCTCTAAATATACACCTGTATCAACATGGATTGTTGCATTCACAGAATCATCGATGGAATCTTGTATTACAAAACCAGCTATAACATGGTAATTAACCTTAGAAATATCAAATATGAGCATGTTTATACACGAATAAGGTGATGAAAGAAGCGCATTTGCAAAATCCTTAGCATCTGAGAGTGTCTCTTGGTAGAACCATTGCATCACATCGTCATCATCTCTAAAATCATAGACGACAAATTCAAATATATCTGGGATCACAACATTTGTTATATCATAATATGAAGGTGGATCTTTTTCTATAAGCAACGGTGCAGGTTCATCTGCATAGAACCCTCCGCTGAATGTGATGCGGTCACAACCACCCATGTAATAGAAACCTCTGCTCTGAATAGACACTCCACCCCAGCTATTACCCGATGTATTGATAGTAGATACACTAATGTTTCTTGAGTCAAGTATCATAAGACCGAATCCATTGACCGTGTCATTTATCTTTATATTAGCGAGGGTTGAGTCATTGACTCCATTCAGATCGATCCCGGTCCGGCCTGAGTTTTTGACAGTTATATTTTCAAGGGTGATATTATTTGAGCCAGATACTTTGAACCCATAAGTGTCCGTCCCTATCAAGGTAAAATCCCTGATAGTACTATGATTTCCAAAATTGCTCAATGCGTATCCTCCAAGGCTGCTTGCGTTAATGATCGTGTGATCCTGACCAGCTGCATCAATCGTTAACTCTTTATCCAAAAGATTTAAAGTTTCAACATACGTGCCAGCGTCAACATGGACTATACCACCAGGGCATACTGCATTTATGCCATCTTGTATCGTATCAAAGTGGGTGATCTGCCAACCCCATACAGAGCTATTATACCCATCATCAACCCAAACTTCATCAAAACAGGATGGGATGCCACCTACATAGATTAATTGAGTGGTAACACTTGATGAGTTATCATCATCTATAATTGTTAGATTAACCGAGTAATTTCCAGGACTAGAGTAATAATGCTGCGGGTTTTGAAGGTAACTTATATTTCCATCACCAAAATCCCAGCTCCAGTTCACGATAAAACCATCCGTATCATAGGATGTATCAGTGAAGGATATGATGTCTATGGTTGTTGGAGATACTGGTTCATAGATAAACAACGCATATGGAGCGACATTTGATACAATGATCTGTTTTTGTGTTGAATTACTAAAACCATCATCATCATGGATTGTCAAAGTCACATTATAGATACCGTTGTCAGTGAATTGATGGGTTGCGTTTTTTGTTGTACTCCCGTATCCATCATCAAAATCCCATAACCAACTTACGATAACACCATCAGGATCAAAAGAAAGATCAGTAAAAGTGATATTATCTGCAGTTGAGGGTGATAAGGGCGAAAATGTGAAATTTGCGGTTGGTGCAACATTAGACACGGTAATATATGATTGAAATGAATTGGTATCGGCATCATCATCTTGTACATAGAGCGTTATAAGGTAGGTGCCATTATCTGTATACTGATGGATAGGATGTTGCTGGTAGCTCATGGTTCCATCACCAAAGTCCCATGTCCAGTTAACGACATTACCGTCTGCATCTGTTGAAGTATCAGTGAATGAAACGTTTTCAAAGGTTGAAGGACTTAAAGGGCTATAGGTGAAATTGGCAACAGGGGGTATATTATACACTGTTACAAGTTTTGAGCAGGAGTTTACTGCCCCATCATCATCTGAGACAAATAACGTCACGTTGTACACTCCGCTTTCTGCATAGTGATGATAAGGGTTCTGTAATGAACTGATGTTCCCATCATCAAAATCCCATGCCCAACTGATGATCCCCCTATCCGTGGAAAGATCAAGGAAATGGATTGTATCTAAGGTGGTAGGATGCATGGGGGTCCATGCAAAATTTGGAGTGGGCACAGCATTTGTTACAATCACTGTCGTATTTGTTGAATTTGTATAACCATCATCATCTGTTATAAGAAGACTAACAGAATAGGTGCCGTTATCATCGTACTGATTTGTTGGATTCTGTTCATAGCTTATGGTTCCATCTCCAAAGTCCCACGTCCAGTTGACGATGATCCCATCTGTATCATAAGAGGTATCGGTAAATTGAACCGTATCCGCTGTAGAGGGTGTAGCAGGGTAGAAGGTGAATGAAACAGAAGGATTTATGTTTAAAACTGTTAATGTCGCAAAGGTACTGTTGTGTTCACCGTTATTATCTGTAATGATAAGATTAACCGTATATGTGCCATTATCGCTATACTGATGGACTGGATGTTGTTCGTAGCTTAGGGTTCCATCACCAAAGTCCCATGTCCAGTTGACGATGAACCCATCAGGGTCATATGAGGTATCATTGAACGTTACATTTTGATTTGTTGTTGGATGAAGCGGAGTGTAGGTAAAATTCACGATTGGTATTGTGTTTGAAACAATAATCGATTGACAGGTCATGTTTGTAACACCATCATCATCGGTAACCCACAGGCAGATGGAATAGGTGCCGTTCTGTGCATATTGATGAGTTGGATTTTGTAGATGACTAGTGTTTCCATCTCCGAAGATCCATGTCCAGTTGACGATGATTCCATCAGGGTCTGAGGAGTTATCTGCAAATGAGATGGTATCTGCTGTTGAGGGAATAAGGGGGATATAAGAAAAATTCACAGTTGGACCGATATTAGATACATTAACTATTTTAACTGTTGCATTTATTGCACCGTCATCATCACTGATGGTAAGCATGACAGAATATGTCCCATTATCATCATATCGATGGGTTGGGTTTTGTGCATAACGTATAGTACCATCATCAAAATCCCATGTCCAATTGACAATGCTTCTCTCGTCTCGATCAGAGGATTGATCGATGAATTGGATGATGTCTGCAGTTGTGGGGTTTGGTGGTAAAAAAGTGAAATCAACCTCAGGACGTACATTTACCACATCAATTGTTTTTATTGAAAAATTAGTTGCCCCATCATCATCTCTTGTTAAAAGAATAACAGTGTATGAGCCATTTCCATACATATGACTAGTAATTTCACCATAACCATAATTCCCGTCACCAAAATCCCATGTCCAATTAACAATATACCCATCGTAATCAAATGAGATGCTGGTGAAATGGACTGTGTCACTTGTTATCGGATAAAGAGGATCATAAGTGAAATTTGTGTATGCAGGTATATTAGGTACTGTTATTGTTTGATTTGATGAGTCTGATGCACCACAGGTATCTCGTACTGTGAGAACCACCGTAAAAATACCATTGCTGGAATAAGAATGGTTTGCATGTTGTTGATAACTAACGGTTCCGTCTCCAAAATCCCAGCTCCAATTCACGATATCGCTTGTGCCATCAGGGTCAGTTGAGTTATCCGTAAAAAATACCGTATCGATTGCTGTTGGGTTCAGTGGAACATATAAGAAATTAGCGATTGGGGGCTGGTTGTCCCTTACAAGTGGATAGGAATCTCCTGGTGGGTGAGGTATGTTTGTATCTCCGATGCCATCTCCATTTGTGTCATATCCATTATAATCATTCCAATAATTTCCACCAATATATGATCCATTGATGATATTGGATCCTGGTGTCAAAGAGATATTCCATGTATTACCAATTCCACTATTGTTGATATTCTCATTGTTGGAAAAATAATTATTATAGACAACATTGTTGCCACTAGTCGAATCGAAATAAATTCCACAGCTATTGTTCATGATATGGTTGTTTGTGATAGGTTGTAATGTTGATGACCAAAGACGGATACCATATAATGAATGATCGATACTGTTTTGAATGATTGTCGTTTGGCTGCAATTATAGATAAAAGCCCCGTATTTATCATTATTTGAAAATACATTATTGATAATGGTATTTTGATTGCTGTTCCAATTCCTTATACCAAATTCATTATCTTCTATTTGGTTCTCTGATATATTGTTAGATGATGAATACCAGCAACGAATTCCCTCACCATTGTTTTGTATTGTGTTATTTAGTATGTTATTATCGGTTGATCCGTATATGTAGATCCCATAAAGATGATTGTTTGAAATGATACAATCTTCCACAGTAGAAGACGTACCAGTTATAAGGATGCCCGCATGATTGGTAGTTGTGCCTGCGTTTCTGATAGTACAAGAGCGTATCAGAACATCGTTGCCAGAAACTGTGATAACATCCCCGCTCTGCCCACCATCGATTATTGTGGTCACAGCATCTTCCCCTAATAAAGAAATCTGTATATCGATAAGTATATTCTCATTGTATGTACCATTGTACACATAAATAGAGTCACCAGCAGTTGCGTTGTCAATGGCGCTTTGGATAGTGGTATAATTACCTGATCCATTACCACCAACAAATAGGGTTATTGCCCTATTATTTGATGGTCCATCTATTTCCTCACTACTTACAACAAAGGTACTTCCTAGCAATAATGTATACGTAATGAGTAGTATTCCAGCTTTTTGAAATATAATTGATTTCATTGATAGCCCCCAAAACACATGATATTATATATTATTGATAGTATAAATAGTATTTATTCATTTTGATTCTTTTATCGATCGTGATATGTAAGTTGCTAGTAAATTATTTTTCAAATTTTTGATGAATTGCAATATTTATTGAACGTATATCCTTTAAAAGAATGCAACGGTTAAGTCTCATGCTTCTACCATATAGTAAAACAATCTAGTTTACATTCAGGTAATAATCAGTCTATCCATGAATAAATGGTTTTAGATGGATACTTGGTATATTCTTCGATTACACTGACAAACACTTTTTGTTGATCAGAGAATGTAATCGAATAGATATCAAAAAAACCATCGTGATTATTTATTGCTTTTAGGATAAGCCGTCGTTGAACCTGAGTTATTGGTAGATGAGTTGTAAATCTTGACAGCATGTTTATCCAATACCCAATCTTCTTTCCCCGATCATCAGAGATATTCTGTATTTGGCCACAATGAATGCACCATGGATGAAGTTGAATATCTCCCTTAATCTGGTCTGTGGTGAGAGGAAGCCATATTCGATGTTCTCGACCACAGTTCTCATGGTTGCATTGTTCCATCTTTCAAATTCCACCATTCATCCATCATTTTTTACTTAATTAAGTGGTAAAGTTTTCTATTAGTATCGTATCAAATATTTTAATTCTCCTTTAGAATCGTAACTTTCCCCACATGGTGCAATCAATAATGAGATTGGATGATATAAATCTACTGAATAGTCTAAACTACCTTGGTTGGCAAAATATCACTTTGTATCATTTCCAGATGTACTTTAAATAAGGAAAGTGACAGACAATAACATGCTGTATGGTTTGTACGTGCTATCAGTATGGATGGTATCGATGAAAGTAAAGAAAGATATGATTCAAAGGATTTTTTTGATTCTTTTGATAGTTACATTTTTTACTTTTGAATACGGCAGTGCAAAACAAAACATAAGTCATCAATCAACCTTTTATGTTTCACCTACTGATGATGTACAATCAATTATAGATGAGGTATCTGATTACTCAGTAATACACCTCTTACCTGGCATATATACAGAGCAATTAACCATTTATAAGCCATTGATCATCTCAGGCTCTTCAAAAGAAAAAGTTCGATTTGTTGTCACAACAGATGTGAACGAACCTGCAATAACGCTGTCCGCGCAAAATATAGTATTAGAGAACCTAACAATCATCAATCAGGGTCCTGGGATATATACTACCGGGGTTAGAACGATAGCTGATAACATAACCATACAGTACTGTTCGATTGAAAAAACACCGGTGGGCCTAGCCCTTTGGTCAAGCAACAATACTATTAAAAACTGTGTTTTCACTGATTGCACTGATGAAGGAATCGTTATAATAAGTAGCTCATTTAAAAAAGCGGATCACAACTTGATACAGCAGTGTGTTTTTACAAACAATTGTGATGGAATAGAGCTACAAGGATCTTGTTATAATACAATAAATGATTGCCTTTTTGAGGATAACACACATGATGGTATCGATGCCATTTGTAGTGGTAACGATAACAATGTGATTTCACAGTGCACCATCATTGATAATGCAGTGCATGGTATTTACTTTAGCAGTTCGGCATACAACACGATAAGAGATTGTATTATCGCTGATAATACCGATGAAAACATTCTTTTTACACCGATACAGGGCAACAATGTGATAACTAATGTATCCTTTTCGTCAGCACCTTCTGAAATACAAGTAGTTCAACTATCAGATCAAAAGACCTCGGGTAGTATTAAACAACAATTATTTGACCGTATTATCGATATGTTTAGTTCATTACGCTCATTGGTATCATTCTGATCAAATGAAGTATGGTGCAAAACTGTTTGTTCAAAAATGAATTAATGATGAGGGGGGAAAGAGGAGGCAAGAGCTAAAAAGGGGCAAATAATGGAGTAAAAAAAATGAGAATACTTTGCCTCCTCTTTTTTATTTGAACTCATTTTTTATGAGTCTGATGAGCCAGCGCAATAGGAACCGAGTATATAAATATTACTTATTAAATATTGAACCTTCTGTAATTTTTTAGTCCATTCTCTTTTTCGCCCTTCGTTCGATTTCTTCTTTTTCCCTTGTGGAAATGACACCTTTGTTGATAAGCTTCAACGCCAGGAGCCGGTGGTATTCCGTTAAAAATCTTAATGATTCATCAAGGTTTTCCAGTTGATCGGTATATGTTTCAAAGAGGTCATTATCTTTTTCAAGTTGTTGTTTCAATTCATTTAATAGAAATGAACGATGTTCCACATCATCCTTTAATGTTTTTTCTAATCGATAGGTTGCTTTTTCCACAGCTTCGGTTATCACCATGGTATTTTCTTCATGAATTGATTTTAATGAATCCTCCTTGAATGTTTCAACATCCTTAAGTCGCTTCAATAATTGTTTAAAACCCCCGATTTGTTCCATAAACCTATTAAGTTCTTCCTGTTGCATCTTATGAATCTGTTCGATCTCACGGGTTTTTTCAAATAATTCAGCGATCTTCCCCTGCAGATATCCTTCTTTCATTGTTTTCACCAGGTTGTCATTGTACTACAATTTTGTTTTTATTTATAAAACCACTGGATGAGCGCTTTTCATCTGACCCTTTGCTGACCTAGTTACAAGAGAATGATACGTGAAAGGGTAATAAAAAGTAGTACATTGTTAAGAAAATTTGTTTGGCCGCCTGACAGATCATATCTCTGCTGGCTCAGAAGTGAGAAACCATTTATGATTTGTATTGGTATCCATAATAGGACAAGCATTAACAGTGCGAACATTATTGGGCCAAGACCAAGTTCTAATGATAAAGGAAGGATGATCAATTCAAATAATGATGTAAGTAGAACACAGCCATCAATAATAACACGTGATTTTATCAGAAAAAGAAGGATTTGCATGATTTGTTTAATATTAATTTTTGATTGTATCTGTCCAAGTGTCTTTGTATGCTCTTTAGTGTTGATCTTTTGTTGAAGGTTTCCCTGAATCTCTTCAGATATCTTGTTTTGCTCCACTGTGGGTAATAGAGGCATGGAGCATATGAGGAATATACTGAAGATTGATAGAAGGAATAACCTTCTTTTTGGATACATAATACCATAGATCATAGTGTTGGTTCCTTTTAATAAATTTGTTGCTGCATCTTCATTTCATTTTTGATTGCGAAAAAAGAGAATAGAGGAAAAAAGGGAAAATATAGGGGACAAATAAAGGTTTACAACATATGAACCTTTTTTCCTCCTTCCGCAAATATTACTATTTATAATATATAGTGATGTACGACTATTTAAATATTTTCTTAAATATTTGCAACATTAGTAAATTTAAAATAATTAAATGGCAAAATTTAGAATTTAAGAGCTATGAGAACGAATCGCTAGAGTAAACAATCCAGATAATGCTGTTATTACCGAGAGAAACATCATGCTCATAACATTTGAAATAAGAACACCTATGACTCCACCAAGAGACATGCAAATGCCAAGCATAGCAACGAATCCTCTTTTCATTTCCACCACCATATCACAAAAAATGACCAGCTATAAAAAACTTGTCAAAGATCTTTCGACAACAAACGAAAAATACAATAAACTAGAAAAAAACAAAACAATTAATATAACAGATCACATTCATAACAACAAAGAGATGAGGATGCACAAGATATGAACACAAAAGAGGATATACATATAAAGTTAGAATTAACAAAAGATACTAAACACCACTCTTTGACCCTTACCGCACATCTTAACCCACAAGCACCAAATATCTCAGCTCACGAAGATCATATATCCTGGACGTTCACCGATGAAGAAATCGATTTTCTCTATGATGCTATAACACTTCTTAAGGATAAAAAACAAACAAGTCAATCGTTCCAAAAAACAATTCAAACACCATTTCCAACAAAAACCACCGATGCTGCAATAGATGCAACGATCAATAAACACACAGGCGAGAGACAGTCTACTCCTGACACCCAGGAAACCATAGATGCAATAATCAGAACAAAGACCGGTTAATATCAAAAAAAGAAATCAGGATCTTGATTTTACCTCAAAGAGATTTCCAACCATATCTCGGACAAAAACATAGCTTTTTTCATTCTTCTTGACCGTATATGGTTCCAATCCGTTCTTTTCGCATTGTGTAAAGAACTCAGCCATGCTCGGAACAGAGATGCAGACATGCCCAAATCCTTTTGTAACATTTGTAACATCTGTAACAAAAACCTCAAATATCCCTAATTCTGCCCGATACACAAACGCACTCACAGCCTTTTTGATGGAGAAGACCTTTTCCGAAAAATCTTCTGAAAGATCAAAGGACCTAACAAAGGAACATTGGAAGACATCCTCATAGATCATCTTTACATGTTCAACAGAGTCACACTCTAAAGCAATATGTTCCACATGAACCATAAAAAATCACCAATAAAAAGAAAGAAAAAACCGATCGATACCTAGATCAGTTTTAACTCCTTACCAAGTTTCTCATATACGCTTAGGACCGTATCAAGATCCTTACGTGACAATCCAGCATTCATCATATTACGAATCCTAGCTTTATCCCGAGCAACCATTGGGAACACAATCGGTAAAGCGAACACACCTTCCTCATACAACCGATTACTTAGTGTCTTGGCAACCGAGGATTCCCCAACAATAACTGGAGTGATAGGCGTCAAGCTTTCACCAGTATCAAACCCGAGGCTTCGTAATTCTTTCTTGAAATAATTTGTATTGTCCCATAGACGTTTCACATGTTCCGGTTCTGTCTCAAGGACCTTTATCGCAGCAAGTTGAGCTGCTGCCACTGCAGGAGGATGAGACCCAGATAATAACCAGGTCCTGGATTTATTATATGCGAAATTCACAAGATCCTGGCTCCCCGCAACCAAACCGCCAACAACCCCATATGCTTTACTGAAAGTACCCATCTCAACATCGATCTTACCTTCAATACCAAAATGAGCACCAATACCACGACCATCAGGACCAATAACACCTTCACCATGAGCATCATCAACATAGGTCATCGCGCCATACTCAGTCCCTAATTTAACGATCTTATCCATCGGGGCGATATCCCCATCCATACTGAACACACCATCGGAGATGATAAGGATACGGTTATATTTCTTATCAGCATCCTTCAAAACCTTTTCTAGTTCGCCCATATCACAATGAGCATAGACTGCTTTATCCGCCTTTGATAAACGTACACCATCTATGATACTCCCATGATTCAACTCATCACTAATAATGACATCGCCCTTGTTAGTAAGCTGTGGGATAAGACCAGAATTAGCAGCAAACCCTGTCTGATAGATCAAACTGGATTCAGTATGTTTAAAGTTAGCTAATGCTTTTTCGACATCCATATGTAGTTTCATTGTCCCTGCAATTGCTCGAACAGAACCTGAACCCGCACCAAACTTCTTTGCTGCTTCACAGGATGCATCGATCAATCTTTGATGATTACTTAGACTCAAATAATTATTTGAACAAAGCATGATCACTTCTTTTCCATCAACCTTTGAATGAGGTAATGAACCGGACTGCAGGATCCGTAATTTCCAATCAAAATTCTTCTCTACCAATTCTTTATATTCTTCTTTTAAAAACGCTGTTGGATTTCGTTTCATTATTTGTAGACCCCCAAAGAATCCTGTGAGTTTAAAGGTCCTCACATGTGAATCCTGTGAAACAAACAAATATATTAAAAACTATTGGTATAACCCCGTTCATCATACCGCTTGAATACGAACAACACGATGCAATCGATACCCAATAACAACCATGATCATTTCATAATCCGCAAACAATTTATCTAGATTCTTATCCCCAGTATCGACACGCAATAATGGAGTTGCAAGCACCTTTGCAGGGGTGGAAACAACAATGATGTTATCAAGACCAACACGACGGATCACTTTTGGACTGAACTGAAGATTTCCCCGTCCAAAGATAAAACCCTGAGCGCCTATAGGGCTCACGATGATCTTCGCTTTTTTATGTTTATCGAGTAAATCAAGGATTTTTTGCTCATTGATATCAGTAGCAATTGTCTTACCTTTGATCACGGCATCGATACCAAGAACCGTATCCGCCAATCCCAATTTTTTAGCAATATACTCAATGGTCCCACCAGCACCAAAAAGAAACAAGGTGTCAGGGTGTTTATTCATCTCATCTTCTATATGTTCAGAGAGTTCATCTTTCACATCGGTCTCACTTAATTCAGAAAAAACCGCTTTTCCAACCTGTATATAATTTGGTTCCACAAGACTGACTGCGGTTGCATACATTCGGACCTTCCATTCACCTTTACGATACAGGGTTTCATCAAGATCCATAATCTCTGCATCACCCTTCCGTAGTTGATTATTTGCAAAGGCATGAAGCATCTTAGCAGAAGCCTCAGGGGTAATACCAAACACGGCAGAATGCATCTTCACACCTGAAGGTATCCCAAGAATAGGTATCTTTTTATCAATGATTTCGACGATATCGCGAGCGGTGCCATCACCACCGCAAAATAAGATGATATCTGGATCCTTTTCCAAAAATCTTTTACATGCTTGTTTTGTATCATCCGCAGAAGATTTGGCGCCATCTTGCTTATAGATAATTGAATAGTTGGTGAAACCAATTTTTTTCAATACCGTCTCGCCCATATCCCCAGCGCACGTAATCCAAGTAATATCACCAGAATGTAAATCTATAAACGTGGATAGGGCTTGTATGGAACGTTCCATAGAGATTGGATGTGCTCCTAATGAAATAGCTTTGTCAATAACACCATCGGTCCCTTTAAGACCAACACGTCCACCCATACCAGCTATAGGGTTAACAAGAAATGCAACTGAAAGAGTCATAGTTCGTTCTCACACCTTGGTATCAAACAGAAGTATAAAAATGTTAAAAAAGAAGGTAGAAAATAATCTTCTACCCAGAGACCAATCATCGAAATTATAAGACATCAATATTACTGTTTCTTCAAATAGGGGAGCCCTGTTCTTTTATTCTCACCAACTGTATATCCCGCTGGTTTATCACATGGCTTTCCACTCTTTGGTTTGCGTTTGCTAAAGAAATAGATTGGTTGTTTCCTTCCACCTTTTAATAGTACTTCTCTAGTGTAGAGAGTCCAACCTTTATATTCAAATCCCATGATTCCATTCCACCTTTTTATTGATGAAGAAACACTGCTATCCCATTTAAGTGTTTTCTTTTTTTAATCTCGGATACCTTGCTCACTAACAGTGAATACGGCTTCACCTTCAGGAAGATGTGGCGAATCAATTAACCGAGCGATCCGTTTAGGACCTTTGCTTTTCCTTAGATAGATACGGAATGTTGCAGTATGGCCAACGATATGCCCACCAATTGGCCGGGTAGGATCACCAAAAAATGCATCAGGTTTTGCACTTACCTGATTGGTAACACACACCGTCCCATTGTTCAGATCGCCCCAGCGTAAAAGATCATGCATATGTTTGTTTAGTTTTTGTTGCCGATCTGCAAGTGCTCCTCGACCGACATACTCTGCTCGAAAATGAGCCGTTAATGAGTCTACGATCAACAAGCTTGATTTGATCTCCTTTGAAAGTTCAAGAACCTTTTCAACAAGGAGCATCTGATGATTGGAATTATACGCACGTGCAACATGAATACGCTCCAATACCTTCTCCGGGTCTAGATCATATGCCTCGGCCATTTGAACGATACGTTCTGGTCGGAATGTATTTTCTGTATCAATGAAAAAAGCATCTGAATCCATTCCACCATTTTCTTTTGGAAGCTGTACATTGACACAGAGCTGATGTGCGATCTGGGTTTTGGATGATCCGAACTCACCAAAGAGTTCAATGATGGATTGGGTTTCAAATCCACCGCCAAGAAGTTCATCAAATATCTTTGAACCTGTTGAGATACGGCCAACATTTTGGCGTTTCTCCATGAGAGCGGCACCAGTCTCAAAGTTTCCGACGTTTGCTAATTTTCGAGCTTGCATGATCATCTTTGCACCGGTGCTCTCCCCTATCTCTGCGGCATCAGCAAGTTCTTTTGGTGACGCTACTGCGATGCTCATTATATCTGTATACCCTGCATCCTTTAGTTTCTCAGCAGTTGCTGGACCAACACCAGGCAAATCATCTATTGTATGAATTTCAACTTCTTTCCCCATAGGAATACCCGTAAGTATGCCATATGTCACTTATATTTATAAAGATGAGGCCATCTATTGAAAGTATTTCCGCCCCTCGTTTTAAAGAGAGAGGTTTTAGTTTTTTCTTTTTTCTTTAATGATTCCTCTATAAAAATCGAGTAATTCTCTGTTAGGGTTATCCCAGCTCATTGGTTCTCTTGCAAGAATATCTCCATGAGTTTTTCTAGACCATATTGATGCCTTTTGTGTCATTCCGATTTCAGTCCCATAGTAAATAATAGCTGGTTGATCAAGATTGAATTGGACCTGTGCAGCATTTTTGAGATGGGAAACCTTATTTTTACAAGTGTATAAAAATCGGTCCATGTCATGATTATCAAGGAAGGATAAGAGAAGGTAGGTATTTGGGTATTTTTTATAATGTCTGTTGAGTGATGTTTGTAACATCTCAGATGTTAGTTTCTTGTAACACATATAGTCTTTGAGTAAATGTTGTACATGGAAATCAAGTACTCCATCAAGAATATCAACATATGTTTTTAGTAATGTATCTGAGGAATTTCCCCTGAACCATTTCCAATATGTACCATCCATTCGTATCGTGTTCAGTTCATGAAAACGAATACCTTGCATCCATGCTTCTCCAATAAGAACCGCTGAGGGATACTCTTTTTTTATTCTTCGAACAAAGTTTTTCCAAAATTGATTTGATGGTCCAATAACATGGTCTAATCTGAAACCATCAAAACCAAATGATAACCAATAGAGTGCTGCATCAATGATATGATTTGATGCCTCGGGGTGTTCAAGTCTTAATTTTGGAAGATCAGAAATGGAAAGAAAACAAAGATATTTGTGAGGCCAGTCAGTAAAATAGAACCATTTCCTGTAATTGCTATTTTCTGATTTTTGTGCATCAATAAAAAAAGGGTGAAGGTGAGAACAGTGATTTGGGACAAAATCAGTGATGATCTTCATGTCATGTTTGTGAACTTCATTTACTAGATTTTGGATATCCTGCTTAGTTCCAAACCGAGGATCTATATCAAAGAAATCAGTAATATGGTATCCATGATAGGCACTTGTTCTGTAAAATGGGGATATCCATATTGTCGTTACTCCAAGGTCCTTTAAATATGGAATTTTAGTAATTATTCCTTTTATATTTCCTCCAATGAAAATTGGTTGATCCCAGTTATTAGTTGTAGAAAAACCTGCGAATCGATCAATAAGTATATGATATATAATGTCAGAACTGCTCAATGTATTTTTTGTCATTTTGTACTCAATGAACCATTGTGTTCTTAAGTTATTTGAAATTTATCAAAACTTGTAAAAGAATTATAAAAATGAGAAAGATTAGGTTTGTTTAATCTGTTCCTGAGAACAATGCAGCGACTTTGTCAACTTGATCTTTATGTGCTAAAACAGTTGCTTTATCCCCTGCAAAGAGCTCAACGTCTTCTGTGGGGATAATGAATTTATTATCTCGTTCAATTGCTACAATCAGGCTCTTTTTAGGAAGTCCTATCTTTTTTATGGTTTTACCTGAAAAATTTGAGTTTGCAGAGACGGGAATCCTGAATATTTCCGCATATTTTCCGACATTCATGTAATCTTCAACGGTGGGGTGTTTGATGCTTTTATAAAGGTGTTCAGCCATAACAATATTCGGACTTTTGACCATTTTTATGTTTTTTTCCATGTACATGGGTTTACTTTCATCTTGGTTCACGACTGAGACGAGATGTTTTACACCTTTGTTCTTTGCCAATGAACAAATCATAAGATTGCCTGCATCATCT
This sequence comes from uncultured Thermoplasmatales archaeon, assembly GCA_964410735.1. GTDB lineage: Archaea > Thermoplasmatota > E2 > DHVEG-1 > DHVEG-1 > EX4572-165. The sequence goes on along the minus strand of CAYPIF010000070.1, from coordinate 8,455 downwards.
TTGGTAGTGGTCACTAGAACATCAGCTTTTTTCACATCTGCTTCATCAAGAGCCTCTTCTTGAGTTGCATCTGCATTGATCGCAACTGCATCATATTTTCTTGCGATTTCTTCGCAGCGTTCTTGGCTTTTATCAAGGATGATTACGTTGTTTTTGCCTTCGGATACGGCCATCTCAGTTAACCTTCGTCCTATGCCTCCGGCACCTATGATTATAATGTACATAGTGATTCCTTTTGTGAATTATGGTTTGTTTTTTTCAATCGTGGTAAATTCACGGAGGATTTAAATGTTTTCGATAAATTTAGTATTTATATTTATTTTTTAAATTTGTAACTTTACAATATATATTATTTAAACATATTACTTTAATCATAGCCGATTTTTGCAAAAACATGACCATCAAATTATATATACCCTGGTAAAATAAAATTATTAATCATCTAATAATCTACATTAATTAACTAATAAATCAAGTTAAGCTATAAACTTAATTATTTTATTTTTATAGTTAAAAGCTTTTTTCATGATATTAAATAACACGAAAAAAAGAAAGAATACTCCGTGTTAAATGTTGTCGTGGTAATTGGTAATTTTTAAGACTAACATAAATGCTAGACTATATCTAGCATAAATAAATCAGCTTTAACTCGGTTTTCAAAATGATCAATTTTTTTCTAATCAAAAAATGATTAAAACACAAAAAAGCTGTCAAAACACCCTGCTTTTTATGGTAAAAACACATTCTACCCTTATTCCCTTCTTGTCAAGGTCGGTAGTCCGAACTTGACGTATAGGGTATTTGGCTACTAAATTTTGAACCCAGGACTTTTTTAAACACTGTAATTAGTTCGCAGATATTTTTTTTCAAAGCGGTATGTTCCTTTGATCTAATTTTTTTGATGATGACCACTAAATTAATTATGCTAGATTGAATCTAGCATTTTTTAAGTCTATACGAAATTACAAAAAAATAATTTTGTACAGCCATTTTTAAAAAGTGCTTAAAATGCCTTTTTTACCACAAAAAGTCTATAGGTAACATCTAACATTAGTATTTATAAGAAATCTTATTATAAATATATTATAAACCATTTATTATGGATTATATGTTTCATTAATATAGATATTATTACTAATTAATTTTATTATTAATGATATTTTGTATATTTTTAAATTGTTTCTCCTTTATTATTGCAGGAAACACTTTATCATGTTCATACTTTTCCCAATGAAAAGTACCATAATACGTTGGATTCTTTAGAATATTTGATATCGTTTGTCTCCCCCAAGTTCGATTCATTTTAGTTGGGATATGCTTTTCATTAAGATCCTGAGCAATTTGTGCCATACTTCTACCTTGTTCATATTGATCAAATATCTCAGCAACAATTTTCGATTCTCTTTTATTTATTATAAGATCGCCATCCCTATAATCATATCCGTATGGAATGTTGAAACCAAGGTGACCGCCATTAACCCGAGCTTTTTGTTCCATTCCGATATAAACTCGTTCTCCAATTTGTTCCGATTCAAGTTGAGCAATACGTTGGATGATGTCCATTACAAACCTTCCCATTGCAGTAGAAGTATCAAGAGATTCAGTCATTGATACAAATTCCTTATTATGTTTTTTCAGTTCTTCCATCATTAACATAAAATTTTTGGAATTTCTATGGATTCTATCCATCTTAATAACTAGTAATACATCCCATTTTTCCATTTGATCTATCAATCTTGAATATGCTGGTCTCCGAATGTTTCTACCAGAATATCCATCGTCAATATACTCTCCAGCAATGTTCCAATCCCGGGCTGTACAATATGCTTTAAGTTTATTCAGCTGTGCATCTAACGAGAAACCTTCTTTGGCTTGATCTTCGGTTGATACTCTTGTGTAGAGTGCCGCCCTTACGTTTTTTTCGTCCATCCCATATCAAAAAGCCATATGTAACATATAATAATATCGATACCATCAAATCATTGATAGATATTGTTTAGCAAATAAGGTTCAAAAAAATGAATTGAAAAATAATACCGTTGTAGATCACAACTGCCAAAATAGATTTAGTTCATATATTAAATAGTTAACTTAATTACTTAACATAATTTAAAAATTAATATTGTACATTACTTTTATAGGTTTTTGCAAAATTGAACATATGATGAATCGCAAATCACATAAAACCCTTTGTTATTATAGCCAGTGAAATACCTGGAGTCAAGCATATGGATCAAAGAAAAGAAATTAAATTTTTTGAAAAACCAGATTCTTCAATCAGTGAAATCCAAGATTATCATTCTAAAATCTTGCATAATCATCTCAATCCACCTATCCTCTCACCAGAATCAAAGGAACTTTCCACAACATCCGCATTGATTACACCTAACCATCTCTACGAGCAAAAACTAAAACAATCAGTAATAGATAAAAAACAAGAAGAAGACCTACCAAAAATAGAATGAGCATCATTTTATTTCAATAAATTTCAATGATAAAGAGTTCATACAATACCTTTTTCCAGTTGGATTAGGGCCATCATCAAATACATGTCCAAGATGCCCGCCACACTTTTTACAGGTTACTTCCGTTCGATTCATACCATAGCTTCTATCTATAGAATACCTAACACTTTCTTCTGATAATGGTGCAGTGAAACTCGGCCAACCTGTACCAGATTCAAATTTATCCTCAGAGCGAAACAATTCATTTCCACAACCAGCACAAATATAGATTCCCTTTCTTTTTTCTGTAACATACATACCAGAGAACGGTGGCTCAGTGCCTTTTTCCCAAAGGATATGAAACACATCAGATGGAAGCTTTTTCCTCCATTCATCCTTTGTTCGGTCCATAGACCTAACGAATACGCACGCAGTTATATGATTTTCCAATCAAGAAAAAATGAATTTTTCCATTCCTTAAATAAATTTAAATACGCTAAACCGCATTTATCTAAAATTGGAAATATAGGGTGAAGATATTGCGTAAAACAATATTTATCTTTCTTAGTGCTATCCTTATTTTATCTCCTAATATCCTTTCGTATAGTATCATTCAAAATGAAAACCAAACATGCCCCAGTAACAATATAGCAACAATTGACGATGCTTGGTATTTTTTACCAAGTTATTCAAACTATGCACCCAAAGGCCTGCCTGATTTTGATCAAAGACAGGACCAAACCTGGAGAACATCATTTAGCTGGTCGTTTTGTGGACCAACTGCATTAGCCAATATCTTATGGTGGTTTGACTCCAAACATGAAAATGAACAAGGATTCCCGGGTGATGGAGTTGATACATACAAATTAGTTACAAACTATAATGCTCCTGGTAATCCCCTTCCAGGCCCATTAACAGATGATCATAATTTTAATAATGTCAATGATCCAGAAACATCCTGGGTACAGTTTTCAAAGACCGGAGAGCTTATTGAAAAACTGGCAACATATGTTGATATCCACTGGTACAAAATTCCTTTTTTAACAATAAGTGGTACTGACAGGTTCCAACTTGCCTGGGGTGCACGGCAGTGGATAAAGGATGCCGGTCTTGAAAACGAATATACTGTTGAAAACATCTTTAAACCAAGTTTTTCCTTTATCTCCGAACGATTACAAAAAGGTCAAGGTATCATTTTACGTCTTGGTTACTATATACCAAATTTACCGCGGTTCCTCCCACTGGCTTCTGCTCACTATGTATCTGTCGCAGGGATTAACCCTATGGGATATATTTGCATCAGTGACCCAGAATGGGATATTGCAAATCCATGTGATGATCCATCACTTCATAATGATCCACAATATGTTTCACATGACATCTATGAAGTGAACCTTACTTCACCATTTCCTCTTATCTCCTCCTGGTGTATACCCTCTTTTGAAAGACATCGAAGAGTCGTCGTGATTGCAGCAATAATCATATCTGAGATTTGTCAAAGTGATACCTTAAAAGAATTTCCAGATGATTAGTGAATCCTCAGACTTTTGACCGGTGATATCAGATAGGACAACATCTATTTTTTTTCTACCAAATGCCATAGCATCATAAACATATGTAAATGGGTATTCTTCATCAGTAAATACAGGTATATCATCAATGAAGAACGTGACATCTTTTACCCCAGAACCCGGGTTTAAAACCTGAACATGAACAGTTGTAGGGCCGATGATCAGAGGAGTAAAGAACTGAAATATTTTTGTGCCATTTAGATAGATGCCATCAGTTGGAGAACTAATCGAAACAACAGGAAGTGATGAAGAATCAGTATTAATTGTTAACATTGGATCCCCCTGAAGCACCATCCCATAATACCATTCCTTTTCCCATAGATCATAAGGGGCTTGAGCATCAAACCATTCCATAAATGCTATACCAAAGGTCTTTCCTTGACTTAATGGTTCGGTAAAATCCTGAAAGTTCAACATACTTCCACTTTTCGCTGATGCAACACTAATAAGTCCATAGGATGTATGAAAGATGTAGGAACCTGCGAGGTAATCTTCATCGGTAAATCTACCAGGCCCGCACGAGAAAAGATTGTAAAACAAAACTGGTGGATCGTAGTCTTGTATCGTTTGTGAATACACCCAATCCCCTTTATCAAAGAAGTAATTGAGATCAAAGGGGCAGCCGTCACCAATTCCTTTTTCCCAGTTTCCCACAATAGAAGCTTGTCCCTCTGTTGGCCGTACAGTTGATTCGCCTTGAAGGTAATCACTCGATAATCGAGTTGTCTTGTCTGGGTTTTCATACACACCGTTTATGAGCCAGGAGCTAATATAAGAAATCGGTTTAGCCGCTGGATCATAGGTTAATCCTTGGATGTTATCACCTGAAACTGTGCAAAAACGAGCTGAAAAACCATGAGTTCCCATCCATTCAGATACCTTCATAAGTAAGGTGTTTACACCTTTTTGTAGTGAGACATTTACCTTTGTCATATCATACGTGAACCCACCATACCTGTTATCATCAATGATTTGAACACCATTCAACCAGGCTCTTATCCCATCATCATATCCCAACCGTAACTGACAACTCATATCTTCTGGAACATTCACGTTTACAAAGGCATAACTTACACCAAAATCATACGAACCATACGTGTCCAAATCAATATAAGGGCTGGAAGAATCAACGCATTTCCAAACAGAACCGCCCATCTCCTCACCTTCATTTGGTATGATAGTGGTATCAGGTTCTCCTAGATAGTTTTTTGATAGATACTCCCAAAAATTATCTGCAATATCCTGATGGAATCCATTGATAAGCCAGCTACATATGTATTCAGGTTCATTAGAGCCCGATATATCAGGGTTACTTGTTTGATAGATCAGATCTGAAAATGTTTGAAAACTTGTATCTGTGAAACGAGCTGAGAACTGATAATCACCACCATCTTGACTGATCTTACATAACAATGAGTTCCAACCGTCGTTGAGCGTTACATCAATACGATATTGATCTGCTCTATACACACTGTACACATCTTTGGTAAAAATATTGTCACCATTCAACCATATCTTCATACCATCATCACATCCAACCAGCAGTTTTGCATCTCTCAAAGATGGAGAGAAAACGTAGATATGTGCATAGGAAACAGCTTCAGTAGGTTTTGTGCTAAAATAATGGCCGCCGGGAAAACTATGCGCACAAACCGTTACAAAATGCTGCGATTCAGAAAGTTTTTGCAGATAATCGGATGCGCTTGTTTCGTATCCATAATCATATCTTGAGGTATTATCAAAATAGATATTATCCAAAAAAACATCCATTGTATACCAATCTTCGTCAACATATTCCAATCCTCTCCAGGGAACAGTCAATGAACCTGTTCGATATGCATGTGACTTGTCAAAATAGTCATTTAACATTGCAACCTGACTATCCCAGCTCAATGTTGAAGTATATAAACGACCAACGAACAATTCTGGTCCCATATCACCTCTACCATTGCTGTGGCTATCATAGATACCGTCATTATTGGTATCCAACCATTCTCCATCAATATCCATATAGAACAGATCACAAGGGAACTGGGAATCAGATACTTCAGCCCAAGCAGCAGGAATATCACCAATGAATAACACACCAATTGATCCAGAATGGTATCTCTCAGTTACCCATTCCTTAATATCAACAGGGTTTCCACCCTTGACTGTATCCAAGAAAACAGAGTAACCACTTTCTTCGATATCTGAAATATATTCAGATAGTTTCGTAGAGATCGATTGATAAATATCATTTGAAACAAGGATCGAAAATGAACCTTGGAGAAAAGGTACTGGTGAAAAAGACATCCGCGGCCTTGTAAACAATGCATTTGTATAGGGATGTTTTGCTAAATATTCCTCAAAGGTCCCAAGATATACGCCTGGTGGGAAATTCCATTCAAGTTCAGAGAATGATGGGGCAATAAGATCTTCATTGATCTGTCCAATTACCGAATTAAATGATGAGTTTTTTAGCATGAAAAGCATTTCAGATTGAATAAATGTTGTTGCTAATATCAAAGATAAAACTATGACCATTATCTGATTGTATCTCATGATACTCGTTTGTCCCCTAGATATGTATTTCATATACTCTTTAATAAATATTTGTTTAATTCCAAATAAAAAAGTGATTGTGTACAGTTTGTTTTGAGAACACTAAAAAAAGAAGCAAGGCAGCATTAATCAATAAACATATATACTATTAGTGTGTATTATATTGCAGACCTAATTTTCGAAGGGGAGAACATGAAACAGTATGAATACCAAATTTTCTGCCCACATTGCAGAAAAACGTCAACGATTGTAGAATCTGGAATAAAAGATAAATTATTTCCAGTTCGATGCCCGCATTGTGATTATGTATTCACGAGAATTGAAAGTTACAAGAAGATCCTCCCCATATAAAATATTAGAAGACCATAGATACTAGGCGCATCTGTAAATAACTGAGAACCTGGTTAATAGTGAAGTATCATTTTTTAGGTGATGATAACAATAACTTTATGTTATTGCAGGATGTATCAAAAAGAGAAGCCCGATCTAAGATAACCATACTCTAAAATCGTTGTGCTATCAGTTGAAGTGTTTTTTCCTTTGAATCTTTTTTATCGACAAGTACCCTTCCATCCTGTTTCCAATGATGAGATGGATGACAAGCGTCTTTCTCAAGTATTGGGTGGAGACCAAGACTTTGAGCAGCCTTTGCAATTTGCTCAATCGATGGTTTCTCAATACAGTCATCTAGAGAAACTCGCCTCCCTTGCTTTCTTGAACGGGAGTCATCAAAATAAAGAGGGTATAGTATGTATTTGTCATCACTGCGATGTGCCATACTACATCAAATCCATTGTTCAATTATTGTTCTTTAGGGATCAATACTGCATTGACCACACCAGTTTGACCTGGGCGAGAGGTCACTCGTGCAAGTCCTAATGAGGTATTAATAACTGCCCCTTTCGTGATAATATTACGACGAATGTAGTTGATGTTTGCAGGGTTATCAACGACGGTAAGGATGTCTGTTTTTGCTGTTTTATGTGTTTTAGGATCGACAACATATGCGATATTGGATGTTTTCACTGAGGCTTTAGTTATGTTTGCTCGCCCGTTGATTGTTTTTATAGATGTTTTCCCAATGGTTGCTTCATGGGTCTCTCTTCCGATTTCAAAGCGTCTTTTTCCTCTATGAACTCGGATTCGCCGTCCAGTCTTACTTCTTCGGGAACTACCCTGCCATAATGCCATGTTTTTACCCGAATACAACAATAATATATAAACCATATGGGTCAGAGGTTCTTTGACTGCCGTTTCATTGGATCATATGGTAAAGGTATCACATTTCATTGTCATATTTCATTAAAAATTTGTTAATCTATGATTGAAGCAATCAATTTATATAGCCAATGTTTATTTCCTCCTGGAGGATTATCATGACAGAACAGAATAGCGAGGATAATGTTATTTTTGTTGGTGCAAAGGCTCCAATGAATTATGTTATTGCGGTTCTCACGGAGTTCAAGAAGAACAATCAAGTTATTTTAAAGGCGCGAGGGAAGACTATTGGAAAAGCTGTTGAAACCGCGGAGATCGTGCGGAAAAAGTTCCTTACGAATGTTGAGGTCATAGAGATCAAGATCGATACGGAACATATTATAGATAATAAAACACAGAAACCAATGGATATACCTGCTATTGAGATATACTTAGCTATACCTGAAGAATAGATGATTTTGTAGTTTTTTTAAACCTTTCAGGTTGCTTTTTTTTTTCAAAAAATATGTTTTTAAGATAACAGTTTGTGATAGGTATTCTTTTTTTGTATTTGTCAAGTTCAGGAAAGCATCTGAAGAGCGAAAAAACTGTTTTAATGCACAATTATTAAAACTCTAAAAGGAGAAACAGACAATAAGACTTACTCGAACGTCTTTATATATCAACAGAAGAGCTTGA
>CAYPIF010000069.1:0-5376 GCA_964410735.1 uncultured Thermoplasmatales archaeon | reverse complement strand
AGCTTTGGAAGATCCCCTGAGAGCATCAATTGCTTCAAAAGACCGGGTTTTGGGATCTCGATCATGTTTTTCTCACCCCTCTAGTGCCATGGAGTACACCACATAGGCAAAGGCGATATGGATCATAGGTACGATCAAGAACACGATAACATAGAGAAAATTGATCTGATTGGTGTCGCCGCTGATGATCATCATCAATGGTATCACAATGAATAAGAGGAGGATACCAGCGACAGCCGCTGTTACATAGCTTTCGGCCATGATACCTAGGCTTTCAATGGTCTGTTTCTGCCTTTGGCGGTTCTCAACGGTGAACTGGTTTGCTTTTGCGACAAAATAGGTCTTCAGTGATCCACCACTTGTCACAGTGACCACAAGACCTTGGAGGAAATCCTTGAATTTTTCAGAGGGGGTGCGTTTCATGTTATCCCTTATTGCTGAAATGATATCCTTTCCAAGGAATGCGACATCCCGATATATCCAGCTAGCTTCATCTTGAACTGCTCCATAGATCTGCTGTTTGGAAAGGCTTTTGAAGATATCTGTTGGTGTGACACCAGCTGCGGCCATTGCGGAAACAAAGTTTAGTGCATAGGGGAGATTCAGATCGATTTTTTTCCCACGGCTCTTGGCTTTACTTGCAGGGATCTGAAGGAACACCGCGTAGGTGAGGCCAAACATCGCAACGGGCATAACAGTAAAAAGTAACCAGTGAAACGGTACAAGTGTGATATCAAATAATGGGAAGAACGTGAAATAGAGGACGACAAAAAAGATACAGGTAGCAAGAAGGCTGATAAAGGAATACAAGAGACTCGTCGCCATATATGCATCTGCTTTCATGGTTATATGTGCTGATTCCATGGCGAGTTTCAAGGATTCACTGATGTGTTCCTGGGTGAAACCGCCGAACCATGCGTATGCTTTTTTTTCTAAGGTCTTTAACATGGAGTTCCTCCAATTATTCAATCTTTTCTCCTTTCTGTTTTCGTTTTTTTGTTATCCAAAAGAATCCTTTCTTCTTTGAAGATTCTATTTTCAGTCCGCTGTTAGTATCTTCATCATGTAATGGTTCAGTGAGGAGGGTGCTATCCCTCGAATCCTTCTCTGTCTTGTTTGGTGGCTGGGATATCTGATTCATTGCCTCATCCGGAGTCTCTGTGTATAATGCAACCACATCTGCAACATTTGTGAACTCACGGAGATCATACGTTCTCAACCATTTCAGGATGGATTCTCGATTCTCGATCTCTTTTTTCATCTCCTCATGGCTTAGATCCAATTGTTCACGGAGCCTCTCAAGAAGATAGCTTTTACCCGAATATACAAAGGTATCTTGATGTGGGTCCCATTTGAACACTGAGTTCGTAAGTACCTCTTGTGTCTCATTATCGACGGTTATAAACTCAACGATCTCTTTGCAACGACGTACGGTGCTATCTTTTTTCTTTACGATACCCTGTAAAATAACGATGTTTAATGAAGAAAGCATCAACCGTGGGATGTTGATCGGTTTTCCCTCAAGTCGATGGATTAATGAGGACATGGAATCAGCATGTACGGTTGAGTAGGTGGTGTGTCCTGTTGCCATTGCTTGGAAGAGGACGTAGGCTTCTTTTCCTCGTATTTCTCCAACAAGGATGTACTCTGGTCGTTGTCTGAGCGCTGCTTTCATGAGATCATAAAGGTCGATCTCACCAATGGATTGATTATTAAGGACCTCACCGAGACCACTGCGGGTGACACCAGGTATCCAGTTGGGGTGTGGGAGGTTTATTTCTCTTGTTTCTTCGATGCTTACGATCTTTGATTCTCTTGGTATGAAAAGACAGATGGCGTTGAGGGTGCTTGTTTTTCCTGATGCGGTTCCTCCAGCGATAAGAGCGTTGGCACCATTCTGCACGACCATCCAAAGATATGCAAGTACCATTGGTGACATGGTGTTATACCCAATAAGATCAACGGGAGTGATCGGATCGGCTTTGAACCGACGGATCGTGAATGTGGACCCTTTGGTGGTTATCTCACCGCTCAAGGTCATCTGGATACGTGATCCATCGGGCATGGTCGCATCAAGCATGGGGTTAGCAACGGAGATATGTTTCCCGCATTTCTGAGCAATACGGACAACGAATTTTGAGAGACTGTCCTCATCCTTAAAAATGATATTTGTTTCAAGGGATCCGAAATCCCTGTGATGAACGAACACTGGTGTTTTTGCTCCATCACAACTGATATCCTCGATATGTGGGTCCTTCATCAGAGGGTCGATAACATCGAAACCAAGGAACCACCGAGTAATATAATACATGAATTTTTTATGAACAAGGTCATCCATCTGTATCTCATGATCCATGAGTATCTTATTGACCTCGTCTCGTAAAAACTCGTGAGGGTCTGTGTTTATTTCATCTAAACTCACTGTTAAATGCTCAAGGAGTTTTTTTCGAAGGAACTCGAGGACATTAGCCTCATCATCCCTTAACAATGGTTCCAACACATGGTATGTTTTCTTCAAAGAGATTTTATCCTTGAGTATTGATGCAAATGAGAACGGTTCGTTCAATCCATAGAACTGTATCTCTTCAAGTTCAGTTTGAACTGATGAATAGACCGACTGATAATTGCATGTTGAACAGATGATATGTGTCTCTGTTCCTTTCACTGGTTCAATGAGCAATGGTGCATTGCATTTTTTACAGAGGACTGTTTGTGTACCCATATTTCCTTATTCCTTAAGTTTGTTCATAACCTCATCGGGATTCTCATAATAATTAGCGGTAAGTGATGCCACATCATCAAATGAATGGATCTTCTTTTGTACCATCCATCCGAGAAGACTCGCCCGTTGTTTTAACTCTGCGATAATATCCTCATGGGAGAGATTTGTTTTCTGTCGGATCTGATCCAAAAGATAACTTTTCCCTGAGTACCTATAGGTATCCTCAACCGGATCCCATTTGAACACCTCGTTTGTGAGTATCTCCTTTGTCGTCGGGTCGATATCAATTATTTCAATGATCTGTTTTACTCGACGGGCACGTTTATTTTTCACCCGTGCGATGGTTTGAATACAGACGATATCCAGGGATTGAAGCATGATCCGGGGGATATTGATCGGTTCGCCTTCAAGTCGATGGATAAGTGATTTGGTTGAATCAGCGTGTACGGTTGAGTAGGTGGTGTGTCCTGTTGCCATTGCTTGGAAGAGGACGTAGGCTTCTTTTCCTCGTATCTCTCCTACAATGATGAATTCTGGTCGTTGTCTGAGCGCTGCTTTCATGAGATCATACAGGTCGATTTCACCAGTGAGCTTTCCATCGATGATATCGCCAAACCCGGTTCGGGTGACACCAGGTATCCAGTTGGGGTGTGGGAGGTTTATTTCCCTTGTTTCTTCGATGCTTACGATCTTTGATTCTCTTGGTATGAAAAGGGAGATGGCGTTGAGGGTGCTTGTTTTTCCTGATGCGGTTCCTCCAGCGATAAGGGCGTTAGCCCCATGTTGGACGGCAAGCCATAGATATGCCATCATATCTGATGAGAGCGTGTTGAACTCCACGAGATCCGCGGGGGAAAATGGTTGCTCTTTGAACTTTCTGATCGTAAAAGTAGATCCCTTTGTGCTCACTTCAGTGCTTAAGGTCATTTGTATACGTGATCCATCAGGCATGGTTGCATCAAGCATGGGATTTGCGATGGAGATATGTTTCCCGCATTTCTGCGCGAGTTTCATCACATAACTTGAGAGTTCTTCCTCATCATCGAAAATAATATTACTTTGAATGGATCCCTGACGACGATGGTACAGGAAAATGGGGACTGTGCTTCCATCGCAACTGATATCCTCTATCTCCACATCCTTCATGAGTGGTTCCAGTTTACCAAGGCCTAAAAGCTCTTTTTTAAGCCAATACATGAGTTTATGTTTTGATAAAAACGAGATGTCTATAGCATAATCATTGATGATCTCATCGACCTCTTTTTCAAAGATCGGTTCAATTCCTTCCTCCTCAACCTCATCGGTGTTTATTGAGAACGTTCTCAACGCATCGATAATGAAATTATACTGATCTTGTTCAACTGGATCAAGGGGAAGTTCCAGTAAAATATATCGTTTCTCTCGATTCTCAATATTTTGTACTATTGATATGTATGCGAATGGTTCGATAAGCGGATAGAAATCGACTTCATTCCATTCTTCTTGAATTGAGAAACCCATTGTTCCCATGACTTCATCTTTAAAACGGAAGAGTTCATTCTTGAGGTCCTCTATTGACCCAGAGGTCATTTGTTGAGTTACCTGTTTTGCTTTTGTTTTCTTCTGTTTTTCTTTTTTGGGTTTTTCTTTCTTATCAGGTTTCAGTTGCAGAGGTTGCTTCTTTTCAGCTTTTTCCTCTTTCTTTGTTTCACTTTTCTCTTTGAGGATATGAAATGAATGGGAACTTGTTTTTGACTCTGATGATTTCTTATCAAAGGTTATGATGTTCTTCAATTGGATCGCTTTCCTTTCCTTTTTTTCTTTTGGTTCCTTTATCTGATTCTTATTTGGTGGTACACCAATATCGGTTGTTGGTTTCTTTGAAAGATCCATCTTTTTAAATCGTAACTTAGCTTTAGGGCGTGAGGCGGATTTTGATCGTGGATGAATACTTATCTTTCCTTTTGGTTCCGTCTCTTTGACCGGTTCTCTAGAAAATTTTTGAGGATCCTTAGTTTTTGAGAATGCTTTAATTTTTATCTTCTTCTGCTTCGAGTTCTTTTGCTCTCTCTCTTTTTTTTTCTTCATTCGTATCGTATGATTGAATTTATCTGAATCCTTCTTATCCTTTCCATCTTTAAAAAAATAAAGACGGTTTTTTTCCTGCTCTGTGAGATTTGAAACATTTTGTTGGGTAGATGCATTGTGCTCTTGGTTTGATTTCTTCCGGTCATCCCATATAATATCGTTTGAAGAATCAAGAACATTGGAATCCACGAACTGAATCGCATCATCATGATTTGATTTTTTCTTCTCTTGACCTCTTCCGTCCATTTTCATCCTCCAAGAGTACCTTTCGTATGATCCCATCCTCAGGTTAACAGTATTCAGACTAATGATATTCTTTAACACGGACTATGTAACAAAGCCTACCATAACATATGGCAATAGAGGGTCTCTCAACCGTGCATCCAACCGAAAAACAAATACTATTATCATTATAAATATGTTTGCAAATTTTTCTATAGCGCCCATTGAGAATTGTTTTTAGTTAGGTTGTGCCCAATGTTTGTTGTTTTTTTTTAGATATAGAAACCCTTTTAAACGTTGTGCCCATATGTGGGCACAACATGGTATATATACGGACTAAGAAACGAAAAGATAAAACCTATTAT
>CAYPIF010000068.1:0-9066 GCA_964410735.1 uncultured Thermoplasmatales archaeon | reverse complement strand
TTCAATGAGAAAGGACTTGCATATGTCAACAAAACAGGGTACACCTATGTTTCATGTAGGGAATATGATCATGATTTCCTAAATATTGCTCCGGAGGATAATCGTCTAGCGGAATATCGTAATGGTCATTATTTTTCCGATGAGCCGGGTACTGATAAGGATCCCTATATCTTTATAGAGTACTATCCGGATATCTCTGTAATTGACCAAGATGGTGACACCCCGGCATTACCCTTATCTGCTTTTCTGGTTGTTCTCTGTATTTTTCTTTTATGTGTCCAATTGAACAGGTGGATCCGAAAAGAAAATCATTAGTATTAATGTCAAACGGAGTATAACGGAAAATTTTAAAAACAAAGCCATCTATAGTCTGATATCATGAAACGAATATCTTCCCTTCCCTTATTGATTTCATTAATGCTTACCTTGGTTGTTTTTTCAGGTTGTACTTATGAACCAGATAATATAAAGCCAACAGCAATGTTCACCATTGAACCAACAAGTGCTATCGTTGATCAAGTAGTATATGTTAACAGTTCATCTACTGATCCAGATGGATCCCTTGTGAACTACACCTGGTCCATCGATGGTGATATTATTTCTTATTCACAGAATATCACAACATCGTTCTCAGAAAATGGGACATATAGGATACGGTTGAAAGTTGTTGATGATAAAAACGGTTCAGATTATTTCGAAAAATATTTCTTTGTTGGTGACGCCGCGTTTCTTGAGGAAAAACTTCTTGGATTGTGGGAATGGATCACTGTTAATCAAACAGGTAATTGGACATTTTATCAGAATCATACCCTAGAGTCCACATTTACGGGCCATGGTGGCGCAAGCGTTACTGATTGGTGGAGTTGGACGTTCAATCATAGCCAATTATGTTTCTATGATCCACAAGATGAGTTTTGGGATGAGGGTTGTTATGATTTTGAGTTTATGGATGATTACCAAACTCTTAAGGTATCATATGAGGGTAACATTGCGATATGGCATAAGGTACAAGACCAATAGTGGTGTGTCAGAGAGAGTATGTCTGATTTGATTTGGCAGCAAGCTACCTGTTGTTATATCTTAAAGATTAAATGATCGATATAGCTTTTTTTTCACGAGCGTTAATGCATAATTTTATAAATTAATAGCGTTATAGTAGTATAGTAGAAATGCAGGGGGTTAAGGAGAATGTTGAGATATCTCATAAAAGATAAAAGGTTTTTTAGCACGCTGGTATTTTTTTCATTTATTATGATAAGTATTGCAACACCGTTACAGAATGTCAATGGTGCAAAGATTATTGAAGACAGTACGGGGTCCATAAATCAAGAAACGTATTCATTGAACACATTACCACCTATCCACGTCGAAAAACTTGTTTGGAATGGATGCGATTGGGTTGATTCTGCTGTTTTCTATGAGGATGATATTGTTCTCTTCAAGGTGATTATCTATAACCCCTATGATGAATATGAGATACATTGGTCCGGGGTCATCTATGATTTTCTACCCTGTAATTTAGAATACATACCTGATAGCACCACTCTTCCACTTGAAGATCATCCAACTGTTGATTCAGAGGTGATCGATTGGGTGAACAATTCAGTATTATGGCATGTGGATAAAGATGCATTTATTCCACCTCATCAGTATCTTAATTTTACCTATGAGGCAATAGCCGTCTGCTGTGGTTCTGATTATCTTACCAACGACCTTACTGTTTCTCCAAGTGAACTTATACATATCTGTGACCCAAGTGATATCATTGAAAATGATGGGTCATTTGATGTATCTGATTCCGCTTCAGTAAAGGTCATCTGTACCAATATACCTGATATTACCATTGATAAAACCGTGTATGATGGTTGTGCTTGGGTTGAAAGCGTATCTGTGTTCGAGGGTGATGATGTCTCATTCCGTATCATCGTGAACAACACAGGTGTTGTCAATCTGACCAGTGTTCAGATCATTGATACCTTACCAGCTTTTCTTGTTTATAACTATGATGCAAATCTCACACCAACCTCTGCATCTGATCATCAGATCACATGGGTGATAAGTCAACTTGATGTAGGAGAGACATTAGAGATCACCTTTAGTGCCCATGCCGTTGACGCGGGGGATGCAGATAATACTGCTGTTGTAACCTGTTGCCAAGGTGTAACGGATAGTGACACAGCCCATGTTACAGTGGCTGGGATGAAGGTATCAAAAAAGGTATGGGATCCACAACACCATATATGGGTTGATGAGCTAGATGTATCTGTTGGGGATACTGTTCGATTTAAAATAACGATCTCATATACTGGCAGCGGTCTCTATACCTTATACAATATACATATTAGAGATGAATTACCGGAATGTTTACAATATGCAAATAATGCGGCACCAACTCAAACAGCGATATCAGGTGATGGAAAAACAATATGGTGGAATTTAACAATAAGCATTCCAGCAGGTGGATCAACATCCGTTGAATTCGATGCATTGGTGACAGAGACAAGTGGATGCGGTCCTTGTATTAATCTAGCAAATGTCACTGCGAATGAATGTAGTGGACATATCTTTTATGAGGAAGATACTGCAACGGTCAATGCAGAATGTCCACTTATCGCGGATGCAGGAGGCCCGTATTATGCAGATATCAATGAGTTGATACGTATCGAGGCCACTGCGACAGGTGGTACGCCACCTTATAGCTATCAATGGGATCTTGATGATGATGGATATTATGATGATTACACGGGTCCGGTCTTTACAAAGAAATGGTCTGATGATGGAACCTATGAGATCCATGTCAAAGTTATGGATGATGAATTGCGAATAGATACAGATTCAACAGTTGTCATCATCGCACCAGCTGATAACCAAGCACCGGAGGAACCAACACGTCCACAAGGCCCTTCCTCTGGTACGGTTGATGTGAGTTACTCGTTTACAACACATGCTGACGATCCTGATGATGATATGATACGTTATGGTTGGGACTGGGATGGTAATGGTGTTGTTGATGAATGGACGAATTATTATGAAAGTGGTATAACCACTACGATCTCCCATATGTGGTCCTCTGAAGGGACCTATCTCATAAAGGTCTGTTCTGAGGATGAGTACGGTGAACAAAGTGATTTTTCACCTGCGTTGACCGTGGTCATCACAGCGAATGCTGCGCCTGCTAAACCTTCTGTCTCTGGTCCATCATCAGGTAGGGTTGGTATGAGCTATACATATTCAGGTTTTGGTACTGATCCAGATGGTGATAATATCTATTTCTGGTTTGATTGGGGTGACGGATCCAACAGCGGTTGGATTGGGCCTTTTTCATCTGGTCAAACAGCAAGTCTTTCACATAGTTGGACCGTTAAGGGAACATATCCAATTAAGGTGAAAATAAAGGATGATTCTGGTGTGGAAAGTGTCTGGTCTGATCCACTTCAGGTATCAATGCCTAAGACACATAGTTTTATCTTTGAATCAGCTCCCTTTTTACTGGAATGGATCCTTCAGAGATGCTCGTTTCTATCAAATTTTCTCTACTCTTTCTATTTTTAGATACTTCTTTTTTTTCCTTTTTTGTTCAGTTAACAGTCTTTGATTTTGATGAGTGCGATGATGAATTCTTGGGTTTTATCGTTTCTTCTAGAAAAAATTTAAATAACTGTCGCTACTCTTAACGGAGTATACTATTTGTGTTATTCTGGTGTTAACATGAAATCTCTCTTGAACCTTAGATATGCTATGAAGTTGTTCTGTGTCATTATTTTGATATTGACAATGTTTTCTCCGGCATTTGCTGGAGTGACGTATCAACAACAATCGGACAATGAAAGGATACTTGTTTCTATTAATTTTGTAGATCCCCTCATAGAACAAAGCACTGTTTTAGAGGATGCATTAACGGTATCGATCCCGGGCCTTCCCAATACAAATAATTACCACCAGTATCGTCTGCCAGTACAACCTCTCATCATCTTGCTTCCCTCCGATAAAGCAGTGAAAGACATTGTTGTTGACTGTTCAGATGCACGTGTGTTTGGATCTGTTGGAAGCGTTGAATATGGTGGGGCAGTTATCCCACTTTCATCTGATCTCGATAAGGGCTCTGTAGCTATTAGCAATGATGAATCCTTTGAGGTTAGCGCTCAGAGTGAACGATTCTCCTCTGGTGGCATCTATAGACTAAAAGGATATAAGATCCTTCATGTCTCGTTATATCCCGTTCTTTATTCAGATGAAGAACAACAATTCTTTTTTACTCCAACGATGGATCTTCAAATTAGTTTACAAGATGATTCTGTTCAAAGTTTTATACGGGGAACTAGTGATGATGCTGCACAAGTAGCATCGATTGTGTGTAACCCTGAACTTCTCTCAACCTATACTTCAAATGAATATGTGCAGATTTCTTCAGGTGAACAATACCAGTATGTTATCATCACGAGTGATGATTTCAAAGATGCAGATGGTGAATATACCTTCCAGGATCTTGTGAGTCAGAAAAACTCAAAAGGTGTGAACGCGACGATAGTAACTGTTGAGGAGATATTAAGCAACCCTGACTTCTCTGTCAATGGGCTGTGGGGTGATAATAATCCTGAGAATCCTTTTTATCAGACACCAATTACGACTGATACGAATGTGTTTGATGATACACAGGCCAGGATAAGGAATTTCATCCGATTTGCGTATACAAATTGGGGAACTGAGTATGTGTTGTTAGCGGGGGATGCAGACGCGAATAATCCAAAGGATAACATTGTTCCTGTGAGAGGTCTTTTTGCAGATGAAAATGGTCTTCCCCTCACAGAAGGTGGTGTAAGCTATGAAACTGATGATATCCCCTCAGATGTCTATTATGCGTGTTTAGATGGGAATTTCAACTATGATGGGGACCGTCATTTTGGTGAGGCTGCTATGTTTAATGAGCTGGATGATACCATTGATGAGGCGGATCTCTATGCTGAGGTATCTGTTGGTCGTGCCTGTGTTGACTCAGATACGGAAGTATCGAATTTTGTGAAAAAATCTATAACATATGATCAATTGTTCTATGATGATTATTTCCAAAGAGTATTGTTCCTTGGTGAGTATCTAGGCTCGCAATTCTTCACCCAATGGGGTGGTGATTATAAGGATGCAGTTGAATATCTATTCCCCTCGGACTATGTCATAACAAAGTTGTATCATAGGGATGGGACATGGGATATCGATACATATTGGGATATCCTCAACAACGAACCACCATTGATCATCAATCATGATGGCCATGGAAGCCCAAACAGCGCCATGGGCCTTAACTGTTACAGTGTAGGTGAGCTCATCAATACAAAATATTTCTTTATCTATTCCCATACATGCCTTGCTGGTGCGTTTGATAACTGTTGGCCACCGGATACCTATTATTCCAATGATTGTGTTGCTGAATATTTCACAGTTGAGACAGAACATGGTGCAATAGCTACGATCATGAATGCACGGTATGGACTTGGAAGTCAATACACGCTTGAATCACCATCTGGTGCATATGATAAATCATTTTTCACTGCGGTCTTCAATCATAGCATCCGACAATTTGGCCCTGCGAATCATTACTCAAAACAGGATCATATTTGGCAGATTGATGAGAATGGGATGAGATGGGCATATTATGAGACGAATCTTTTGGGTGATCCTGAGCTCTCTATTAAAAAACCATTACCAGATGTTGCTGTCAATGTGGATATACAAAACCCTGTTGATGAGGGTTGTCTTTATGTGAATGATGGGGCACCGATCGCTCTTTCGTTTTTACAAAGACCATTTGTATTTGGTGGGATCACTTTGCGAGCTGAGGTAGTGACCGATCCAAATGATTTTACGGAATCCGTCTCGTTCATCGTTGATGGTGATACCGTATTCGTTGATGATGAATTTCCTTATGAATGGTTCTGGGATCCTTCAAGTCGAGGTGCTCATACTATAACGATAAAAGCAGATGCATTGTATGATTTTTCAGGGTCAGATATGGTTAGCGTCTACGTATTAAAATAAACAATCGTTTATCTAGCAACTGAAAGGTCATATAATTATAACAAAAGTTATATATAAATATATAATTGCGTCGTAATAATTAAATTTTTATCAGAGGATATGAACGATTCAAAAAGTATAATTTAAAAAATAATTTTCCAAAGTATTATATAGTTAATATCTCATTTATTTGGTCACGTATCTCAAACGTCATAAAACTTTGTTTTACGGGGGCAAAACATGTTACGTACTAAAACAAAACGAATTTTTAATCAATATAAGGCTATTATACTCTGTGGATTGATGTTAGCAACTGCGTTCTCTGTAATTCAGATGCAACCCTCAATTTCAGCAAACCAAACACATTCAAATATTGAGATTGAAACAACCGATGATCATTTGATACTTCACACCTCTTTTAAAGAACCATTATTACGAACTAATTCATTAAGAGGTACTACCTATAGTTCCATCATATTGTCAAACTCCATGGCAATTGGTTCGGAGCCTGGCTCACCGGTCTATCCTGTGTATCCTCTGCAATTCCTTTTACCTTATGGGAAACAAGTAGAAACCATCACTGTTTCCACTAGCGATATGCAAATTGTAAATACCGAAAAATATGGGGTAGATCTTTTGAGCAACCCTATCAAACCATATCAACATTCAATTCCTATTGGATCACCTGAACCTGAAGAGATCGATTTCAACGAAGCAGCGTATCAATCAGATAAATACTTCCCTGATCCATATCATGGTTCATTACATGTTGATTCCTGCAGAGGCTATTCCATAGCATCCATCAACCTGTATCCAACAAAATACAACCCAAAGATGGGTGAATTGTATTATGTTAGGGACATCATAATCGATATCGTTCTTGAGGATTCAACGACCCAAAATACCATGCTCCGTGATAATGACCTTGATGAACAGTGGGTGAGATCACTTGTTATTAACCCTGAGGGAACACAAAGCTATACATCCCAGGGATTAAGAGGAAGCTTTGATTATCCTGGTGGTCTCTGTGACCCATCAGAATCCTATGATTATGTGGTGATAACAAGAGAGTTCCTCACAGAGTATGAGGGTACGTATACATGGGATGATTTTATTAGCAGAAAACAATCAGAGGGACTTGACACCATCGTAATGGCTGTTGAGGATATTACAGCATGTGCAGATTACTGGAATACCAATAGTCTCTTTAATGATACGGCTGCGCTTATCAGAGAATTCCTCCGAGATGCGTATGACGACTGGGGGATATCCTATGTGTTGATCGCTGGTGATCATGAAGGCGCAGCAGCAATCCCACGGCGCTTGATGAGTTCAAGTGCGGAATACAATGTTGAAGCGGATATCTACTGGAGTAATCTTGATGGAACATTCAATGATGATGAAGATGGATACTGGGGTGAGGAAGGCGATACAGGTTTTGATCTGTACTCAGAATTATTCATTGGAAGTCTTACTTGTGATGAAGGTCAGGATTTGTCAAATTGGATGACAAAAAGCTTCTATTATGCAGATTCCAACGAGAAGGATTACCTGGACAACGCAGCATTCTATGGTGGCGATACAGGATGGTCCTGTCAAGGAGATGATTTCATTGATTTCACAATATATGGCCGAGATTCCTATGTGCATGATAGTGAACCATGGCCTGGATTCATGGGTTTTGTCCAAGGATTTGATACATGGAATACATCTAACCCTGGCTATGAATATAATACATCGGTCATGTGGACCGCTGAGCCACCAAATGCTGGTGGGTGGATGGGGGGATCTGAATCAGCGGCTATTACTGGTTTGATGAACGCGATAAACAATGATCAATGTACCATCATTAATGGTATCGCGCATGCTAATGCGGACATGTCACTAGATGTTTATGCATCAAGCTGGGAATCAGATTATCATAACACTGAACCTTTCTTCCTGCATGATTATGGATGTCACTGCGGCGATATGGATGCTTCTGATGATGGGGTTCTACATTCAATGCTCTTCCATTCTGATACAGAGTTAGCATTCGCAACAGTTTATAATACGGGTTATGGCTGGGGAAATCTTTATGAGACCAACTCAAGTAGTGCATGGCAACAAAAACTCTTTTGGGAATACTGTTTCAACCTCAGTATCAGTGGATCACCTGATAACTGGCAACTTGCAAAAGCACATGCATACGGTAAAGATACCTTAGCAGTAGCAATCGACTGGGAAGGTACATACCGAGAAAACATCCAATGTTCTACGCTCTTCGGGGATCCAGCTCAGCTTCTCAAAATACCATTTGTCCCAGATCACGATATTCTTGTGGTGAACCTTGACATCCCATCAGTGATCGCTCATGGAGATCCACAGACTGTTTCAGCAACCGTGCGAAATATTGGTAATAACACAGAGACAGATATTATCGTTGACTTTCTTGTTGATGATATCGTCCTTGATACAACAACGATAAGCTCACTTGACCGAATGGAATCAACAACGGTCAACTTCCCATGGAGCCCAGATATCGGTGATTATCTTGTTTCAATCGAATCACATCCGATCCCTGGCGAATATGATCTTACGAACAATGAAGTAAATAGGAGTGTTAGTGTTGTCGCATCGCCAATAATAGATGTCAGTCCATTATCACTTTCCTTCATGCTTCCAACAGAGGCAACTGATGACGATTCAATCACCATTTTTAATTTACCTGCTGCTGAAGGAGCACTTGATTATGAAATATCTTCTGCAGGAGACCTTGGTGGAAGTTGGATATCAGCTGATCCTAATAGTGGAACCGTTGATATTGATAGCTCAGAGAATGTTTTAATAACTGTTGATTCAACTGGGTTAGATGAAGGTGATTACTCAGGTTATATTATTATTGAAAGTAATGACGTCGATGATCCTGAGGTCATCGTCCTTATCGAAATGACCGTTGTGTACGGCAATGATATGAATGCAGTATCGGTCAACAGTCCAACTGGTGTGATCGGTGCTGGGTCGTATACGGTGAATGCCACGGTGCAGAATCTTGGGTTTTACCCACAAACTGATGTC
>CAYPIF010000067.1:0-29576 GCA_964410735.1 uncultured Thermoplasmatales archaeon | reverse complement strand
AAGTTATAAATAACACCCTCCAAATACACGTATGTGTTTATTTTGCATCCCTATTAGGAAACTAATAGGGGTGTAATTAAAAAATGTAACCTACTGAGTAATGGCTATTAAAGTTCAATTCACTGACGCCAACCTACAACCAATAATAACTATAGATAACAGTCATAGAAACATAAATAGTTCAATGTTCATGTGGAACACCTTTGATATGAAGGAGCAGATGATCCTTCGAGTGTTTCTCTGTAGTCTCGAGCCATCCATAGTTCGCATCAGTTTTTGAATCAAGATCCTTGATATACGGTTTGATATCAAGAAGGGGAGTTTTATCAAAGGCATCGATCCCGGATATCTCAATACGATTATTCTTGATTCCTTTCATTTTTACAATGCTTAACCCGATCGGGTTGATACGATGTGGAGACCGACTCGCAAAAAGACCAACCTGAGTATTCTTTGTCCATGGAGGATTGACCATATGTTCCGGTTCACCTGATACCGTATCCAACCAGTAAATAAGATAGACATATTTGAATGAATCAAGAAGCGCTAAACGTTTCGTATGCTCACTAAACACCTCAACAAAGAACTCACCAGTATCATCATCAACTGGTTGATATGGGACATCATGATCCCCTTTCACATATGGGGTATGGATACTACCAATAGGTTGAACTGTGTACTTCATAGAGGCTCAGCATCAATGTATCATCATTTAATGATAATGGTTAAAAACAGATATGAATTCTCCTTTCAAAGATAATCATGCACACGATATCAAAGTATCTCATACCAGTCATCATCAGTATTTTTATGATCGGTCTTATCATACAAACACAAACAGTACAAGCTTTAGATGAAACCGACCTTATCGCAAGTTGGACCTTTGAAGATGGAACTGCACAGGATACCTCAGGGTACAACCATGATGGAACCATCCATGGAGCACAGATGATCGCTGGAACAAAGGGAAACGCATTACATTTCAATGGAGTCGATAATTATATTGATATACCAAATAGTCCTGAGTTCAATGGACTTACACAACTCACGGTTGCATGCTGATTCAAGGTCAATGGCTTCGATGTCTGGGAACCCATCCTTAACAAAGGAGGATACAATGAATACACAACGGATGTCTTTGAGGTGAACATCAACAGTGGAGGCTTTGTCCATTTCGTTCTCAATTTCCAAACCTCTGGTCGTCAAGGCTATAACACACCAACAGGACAAATAACCCCCGGCACCTGGTATCATCTTGTTGGAAGCTGGGATGGAGATTTCCTCAACCTTTACCTCAATGGTGAACTGGTGCAAACATATGATACACCCAATGAACCATTGAAAACAAGCGATGACAGCCTACAAATAGGACTTGAATATGACAACCCCGATCAAAGCTTTTTCAATGGAGATATCGATGACATCTATATCTACTCACGAGCAATAACCTCTCAAGAAAGTAATGAGATATACACCAGCACAGGGTCTGGAATAACCTCCTCCTTTTCCTCTCTTAAATACAACAAAGCAATCGAACGATCACCACTCTACGGGTTGATACCAAAAGAAACCATACCTCTCCTCGCAACTGGTACAACCCTTCTTATTCTCATCCTCTGGAACCTGTTCGGCGGCATCCTCTTGGAATTCATCAGTGATTACACCAGTGAACACATCATCGATGCAAAAGGAAAAAGACAAACATTCACCGAAAAACTTGATCATATACGCCTGCCCTATCTTCCTATGAAGACATCAGAACTACTGAATCTCCTCTTTGCAACCATTGTCTTCAGCTTTGCTATGAGCTGGACCTGGGCAGCAACAGTCAATGAGATCCTTGGGTTGTTCCTCCTCAACATCATCGCAGTTGGCATCATATCCATGGTCCGAGAACTCTTCCGGATAAACTACTCAAAGAGACATACCATACAAACACAGCATATCTTCTGGCCATTCGGTGCACTACTTACCCTGGCAAGCACCTTTCTAGGCAACACTTTTTCACTGGCATCCTATGTAAAAGGGGAAAATGAACAAGAGGATACATACCCAGCAATGCTCTTCCAATCAAGCCTCATCCTCTTTACCATTTCCATAGTCACCTTTGCAATCACTTTCATCAGTGGAAACGTTATTTTCCAAATGATCTCGGTCTTCACCATCATGATGCTCATCATCGACATGACCCCTCTCAAACCAATGGATGGTGCACTTATCAAAAAATGGAACATGAACAAATGGCTGTCCCTCTACATTCTCATAGGCATCTCCTATATCATCATGAACTTCCATCTTTACTAAAAAAAAACGATCCAGGGCTCTAGTGACCCTGATTTTAATCTTTTTTCTCAGATACAGCTATCAAAATGGGATCCATCAAACTTAATGTTCGCCTCTGTTGTATGGCGGCTCCGTTCTATCAAAAGCGATACCCTCTAGCTCAGGATCATATTGAGTTCTTTGGAAATAACCAACATCCAACAGACCCCAATCATCCACATCATTGGGTCCATGACTCCCATCTGAATAATCAAAGTACCTACAACCATACCAATAATAGTTCATAACACTTTGATAATCATGCCATTCCACATATCCTAATTCATCGAAATCTGTCCGAGTGGACATGTTATCAACTCCACCACAGTGAAGATACCCAAACCCACAGGTATGACCTATCTCATGAAAGATCGAAATGGCCTGTGATACGATCTGTGCTCGTTCAGTGAACGCCAGTAAAAGGGATCCCCTGTAATACTCAGTGCTCTGCGGCACCACCATGGTATCATACATTCCGATGAAATCCTCATTATATGCCCATCCGCCACCATTACAAATGACGAGATACCGAAAGATACCTTTCCGGTCATCAGCGAAATGTTTCTTATAGATCTCCGACATCTGGGTTGGTTCAGCGATGATATCAGCATCCTCATCAGCGATATAAGGGAGCGTCTCACCGCCGCCACCCATACTTCCATCATCAAAGTAGACTGCGATACCATGTTCACCGAATCGTTCAATGATCATCTCCTTTGCCTGTGGCCAAAGCTCATACGTATCTCCTTCTATATAGGATCGAACGATCGCTGGGCGTTTCAAAGGTAGTAACCTCATTTCCTTCATCTCGATTTTCCATTTACCCACTTGGGAAATGATATCCGGGTCTTTTTCTGAAAGATCAACCTCGATATACATCTGAGGATAGAATGGTTGGGAGATCCATTTCATCATATATTCCTCTTCAACATTCTGCAGACCATCATTATCCGGGTCCAAAAAGGTATGATTATCCCAAATAAATGGATCGTATCCCCATTTCCATTCCCATGCGGTCGAACAACCATCACAATCCGGGTCACTATTAAAATCATTGAACCTCGGATCGGTCTTTAGGATGTTCACCTCGGTCCAATATGGAATACCATCCCCATCATAATCCGTTTGCCGTATATCAAACCAGATATCATACTCGTCACCTACATAATGACCATAACCATCAGAATCATTGAAGAAATCATCCCCCTGCCAGGTCCCATTCCTAAAATCATAGGTCACCTGGAACGAATCAACCTCTTTTTGTGACACGGAACGACGAAATAAACCCGTCCCATCTTCATTCTCAAGTATAGAGATCCGAACCGTTGAATGCTCTTGTTCCTCCTCAACAACCTTATAAGATTCTTGAAAGATGAAACCTGTATTCCATGTGGTGAAATTTGTTACCACTGGTTTCCATTCAAAACCATCAATGGTCAGTTGATACGTAAATGTTGGTTCATCATCCCAACCATTACCCGGTAAAAAACTTTTAATCAAGGTGTTCAGACCATATTGGTCCAACTGTCCTTTCACGATCCACTCATTGCTACCGATATCTCTGTCATTGACACGTTCCACCAAAGCCCCTGTATCCATCATCTGATCGATGATGCCGATTTTACGGATCTGTTTTATCTCAACGAACACTGCTTGATCTGTCAGCGGGCTTATCCGATTATCGACCACGGTATCCTGTACAGGTTCAACCTTGATCTCTTCATCTTTTGGATAAAAGTTCAAGAGTGCCACTAGAAGTATAACGCCTGCTACCCCAACTACGATTATTTTGCCATATTTTTTATTTAATACGCTCATTTATGTTCCTCCAAATAGATCCAATGTTCTCTCGATGAAAGATGGAGATGTATCTAAAGAATCAGATCCAAAAAACCGGTCATAAAAACCCTTAAGACCCAAATACATGTTATAATAGCTTATTCCAAGCAATACTATCATCTCAAGTTTATTGTTGAGAACTTGGATTTTTAGATAATCCCTGACAGCATTACCATAATCATCGTTTACGGTCAATTTAACCTCATAAAGGCCGGGTCGGATGAATCGTTCAGAAAAATTTTTCTCTGTATGAGTTGTAATTTTCTGATTCGAGAAGAATGGTGGATATATAATCTCCCAATCATATGATATGATTTCACCATCTGTATCAAAACCATCAACATCGAAATTTACGGTCATCGGACGGTTTCCAGATGTTTTATCAACGATTATCTTGATAATAGGTGGATTATTTTCAAGTACATTGATTTTCACGTTATCTGTAACGTTGCATTCTCCATCTCGTACCGTTAGTTTACAGTCATATTCCCCTGCACTTGTATAAATGTGAGTAGGGGTCTTTTCATTTGATACTGTACCATCGCCGAAATCCCATGTATCTTTCATCTCCTCATTTATTCCATTTATAACAGGTTTAAAATGTACATGGAGGGGAGCATTTCCAGAGCTTGGATCGGTTATGATTATGATCTCCAACAAGTCTTGCTGTTCATTTTTTTTTGATAATAGTTCTTTTGAAAATAGAGAAACAGAGAATAATGAAAAAAGAATTATTGCAATTCCAATTATCGAAATTGCAATCAAATATCTTTTATTCATTTTATTCACCTTTTAAATTACATACTATTTTTTCTGATAATACATTTTTTTTTGAGAAAAAACTACGTAGGTATTTGGAATGGTAATATCACATTTGCAGCTCCGCCCCAGAGGCATAGATCAAGGATGGAAACAGCTGCAGGGCCAGATTTAACATAAATAGTTAAAGACATTCCTCCAATTAATCCCCACATTGCATAATATGGTCCAATCCATATCTTGGAATACGGTGGTATAAATGAAATTGCCCAGCCTAACCCTGCTGCGGCATGACTTATCTGAATTTGCATCCAAGCAGCAAAAATAGTTGTTACAAAATCGATTGACATTTCTCCAAAAATTGGGAATTGCGATGATGTAGCCTCAATAAAGACCTGGCCAATTGGAAATGCAAATACTTGAGCATATGGTGCTACAACGCATGCTGCTGTCCCAAAACCTATAAATGGATCATCAAAGTCTAATAAATCAACGTTATTACCACCTTCGCTCCCGCCGTTCATATCAGTTGATTTAATGTTTTTTTGATATTGTCTAAATAATTTACTTAACATCAATGCAGTTTCATTTATTTTTTCTAAAGTAAAACTTGATGGTAACAAACCAATATCAGTTTCAATTTGTAAGATTTCTTTAAAAATCCCCATTTTCTCTTTTGCAGATGTACTTTGTTTGAATTGTTCCCATAACATTGTAATTTCTTTTATTATTTCATCTAATTCAGACTTTGATATGTTAAGAGTTTGTTCAAAGCAAATTTGCCCATGATCTTGATTGTTTACACATATTAGATCAGTTTCGCTATCTGAATCTGTGTGAAAATCATAGATGATCGTCACATTGGTTTTCGTATCTATATCAGTAGTATCTTGATCAAAGTTTTCTATTTCGTTGATTTTTGCTACAGAGACGGTCGACAATATCACCAGCATACAAACCCCGATGATTACAATTTTTTTGTTTCCTATCATCTTGTCACCTTGAAAAAAAGTATGATGGCGAAAATATATAGGGTATCTAAAGAGATTCCATAATCTTGTGATAAAAGGATATTTTTCTCTAAAAAAGAGAAAAAATTTACTAAAGAATTATTTTCTTTTTGTTGACCTTGATCAGAATACAGGATATGTTATCTTGGCTGTTATGATCCAATGCAGCGTTTATCAGAGCACGACAGGCTTTCTTAGGGACGGGTTGTTTTTGAAGTATCTTTGTGATCTCATCATCTGAGAGAGCATTCCATAATCCATCAGTGCAGAGTAGGATCGTGTCATCTGGAAGGATATGAAAGAAACTACTGAATGGTTTGACGTTTTTTGATGTCCCGATCGATTGTGAGAGATAATGTTGGAAGGGATGATGTTTCGCTTCAGATGCTGTAATGGTCCCGTCTCGGAGCATACTTGCGGTGACGGTATGATCCTCGGTGAGCATTTCAAGTTTTTTCATTCTAAATAGATATGCTCTTGAATCACCCACGTTTGCTATATGGATCGTATCTGGTTCTTGGACAAGCGCAAGAACAATGGTCGTTCCCATCCCTTTGTATTCGATATTTTTTGATGAAGTCGCAATAATAGTTTCATTTGTTTTTTTAATCGTATCATTGATTATCTGCTGTAAGTATGTTTTGTCAGTATGTTCATCAAAGGTGTTCTCATCCAGCGATCCTATGAGATCAATTACCTTTTTTACAGCTAATTTACTTGCTATCTCTCCTGCATTATGGCCGCCCATGCCATCAGCTAGCACAAAAAGGGAGTTGGAAATGTCATAGTAATCTTCATTGATGAGACGATCCTGTCCAATATCAGTGCATCCATATCCATTTACCGATATCTCAGCCATTTTGTTTCATCTTCTTTTGAGAATCTTAGAGTCCTGCACTCTTGTGATCACTTGTATGTTTCAGTTTTAAAATCGTAGAAATACCTGGTGTTTTTTTCAATGGATTAAAGGGGTTTAAAGCATCATCTTACTCTTTATCTGTTCCCAACCGTGTGAATTTGAATTCGTTCTTTCCGATCTTTATGATATCTCCCTCATGCAATTTGATCTCATCATAGATGATCTGGGTGTCGTTGACATAGCTCCCATTGGTACTTTGATCTGTTAAGATGTATTGATTCCCTACTTTTGATATCCGTGCATGTCTTCGTGAGACCGCGATATCTTGAATGATGATATCATTATCCTGGTATCGTCCGATCTTTAGCTCTGCGACATCAATAGGATATATCTCTCCTTTGTTCTTACCTGCTAGAACC
Source organism: uncultured Thermoplasmatales archaeon (assembly GCA_964410735.1). Classification (GTDB taxonomy): domain Archaea; phylum Thermoplasmatota; class E2; order DHVEG-1; family DHVEG-1; genus EX4572-165. The sequence goes on along the minus strand of CAYPIF010000067.1, from coordinate 22,368 downwards.
GTTAATCCATACTCATCCTTACTGAAGAACCTCATGGTCTTTGTTGCATTGACATCATTTTTTTTCAGCTCATCCATCATCATGTTCATCCTATCATGATAGTTGACCAGGAATTGTTTGACATTCTTATAATCCGGGATGGCAACAGGGTTGAAAAGAAATCCTCTTCCTATGTTGATTGGTACAAGGTCAACTGCTTTTGCGATACCCTCATTGATAAGATGATTTCTCAGTGCGTGTAATCTTCCAATATCATTCTCATAGACGATTCCAACGTAATCATACATCCATCCTGTTGTTGTGAAAAGTTGTTTTATAGGTTTTCCAAAACGAGGTGTATTGTTGAGTGTGATGATGGTGTCAAAGACATTCTGTGTTCCGATATCAAGGTTGTTCTGCTTGGATGAATCGATGTTTGCTTTGATGAAGATAAAGGACATCGTCGTGTGAAGTTTTGTTGGATCGATGATATACTGTGGGTTGGTTTGAATGATCACCTTTTTTTCAGGTCTGTCCTCTGAAAGCAGCTTTTTGATTCGTTCTTCAACGGTCTTTTTCGGATTGGCTATGTCGAATTCCTTTTTTGTGAGATCTGCCACTTCTGCTAGGGTTAATCCATCATTTAATCGTGAGATGATGAAAAGATCAAGTGGTGTGATATTATTTTTTATTATCTGGAAGTAATCTGATTCATTTGCATCATATTGGTCCATGCTTTCGCCCAAGTTACCTACACTCATTTCACGTTATATATCAATTTCTATCAGCGAAATGATTTTTCTCTTTTTTAGAGAAAAATGTTTTATATTTGAAGTAAAAGGTTTTCCAGCTCATCGCGAAGGACGGTTAGAACAAGCGGGAGTATTTCATGGAAGCCATCATCTGTTAAACAGTATCGTTTTCGTCTTCGTTCCCCAGTTCCCGTCCCTGGACGTAGTTTTGTAGTGCGTATCAAGGGTGGATCTGCGTTGTCTTCCAGGGTCATCAGAGCGTCATAGATCTCTTTTTTCCGCACATTCTTTTCTTTGGAGAAATACGCTGGAAAATATGTGCCTAAATATGTTTGAAGTGTCTCTTCGATGACATTGACCGATGTTCGTTCAGGTCCATCCCTGAAGAATCTTTTATCATTCTTTATGATATGAAGGAATACCTCTTGGTTCACGATGAGAACCCGAGAAAGCGAGCTTCGATGGGTGAGAAATGGTTTCCGATATATCTTACACAGCTCTTCAAAGATCTCTTTTTTATGTTCAAGAGGTTGTTTTTGAATATAGTTGATGATCAACGTATGATGTTCATTTTGTGCATCTTGCCCAAGGGCCTTTTTCAATTCGTGGATATCACCAGGGTTATTCTTGAGATGGTGATGTAATGATTCTACTGTGTATGATTCATTATGAAGAAGTTCATCGATGAAATATGGTATTTGTTCCCTCAGATCTTGCATCTTTTCCTTCTGTAATACGAAGATGCCTTTTTTATATATTGCTCTTTTTTGGTTACAAACGGACCGAAATCTCCGAGTATAATCTCCAAATAATTACATAATTTTTCGAAAGTTTATTAAATCAAGAGTGTCAATATATAACATAATGGAGGAAGCAAACGAATATCATATGGGGGAAATAATCTTTTGAATCGGATCCATCCCGATTATTCAAAGGAAATAAGTGATATTGAGGACAGGATAAACAGATACGAGCAAGCCAGTTTCTATATGAGGGGTGTAGAGTCACAATTACAGCAGATGGGTATCATTGGTTTTGATGAAGATGTCCAGGAGATCAAAAACCATCTGAACGATCTTCAATCATATGAGGCCGTAAAAGAAATGATGAAACATTTGAAGATCGATATTGACAATTATCGGATCGATTACAACCTGCTTAAAACCGAACTTGACAAATTACCCGATACCGTCATTGATACTGAGAAAAGAAAAGAGATACAATTATTATTAGCATCTCCAAGGACAATAAATAAGGCCAAGGCCTTGATAAAGAACACACGAGGATACATAGATAAAAGGGATCGTTTGTGTTTTCCCAGGGAGTTAACACAATATACTGATGAATCATTGATAGGCACTGGTGGTTTCTCACGTGTCTATAAAGCACGAAACATTGAGAAGAATCGAATAGTTGCAGTGAAGATACCGATAAAGAATGACGCAAATATCGGTAAATCATTCTTACGGGAATTGAACAACTGGGTGTCACTGGACCATGTTAACATCGTAAAGATCTATCAATACAATATTCTGCCCATCCCCTATATTGAGATGGAATGGTGTGACTTATGTTTGGATAACATCGAGAAACCAGTACAGTTCAATCTAGCAACACATTATATCAGAGGAGTTGCGGAGGGGCTAGAGTATGCGCATCAGAAGAACATTGCTCATTTTGACCTTAAACCTCAGAACATCCTTTTAAAAAATGATGTGCCTAAGATCACCGATTGGGGGTTGAGTCGTCTTCTCACCCTGCAGAAAACAACCACTATTGGTATATCACTTCCCTTTGCCGCTCCTGAACAATTCTCAACAAGATATGGTAAACGTGATTCTAGGACCGACATATGGCAATTAGGGATATTATATTATTATATCCTCACGAACGACATTCCGTTCTCAGGGACTGATTTTGCAGAGTATGGGAAGGATGTTACTACAAAGAACATCAAAAAAGTTATCTCAGAGGATGCCTCGTTGCAAGATGTCAAACACATATTGATAAAATGCCTTGCAAGACAAAAAAAGAACCGTTATGATTCAGTCAGCTGCTTCCTAAAAGATATCAAAGAAATAATGTAAAAAAAGTATTTGATAGGTAGGGACTGATCCTATGGAGGGAAAAAGGCGTTATTTTACCCAGATGAGAAGAAGGCTCTCAAAATGTAGAAAACGGTTGGAAACTTTGAAAAAACAGGGATATCATTTCTCCAACGATATATATTATGATATTGAATCTATTGAGAAAAAAATCCAGCCTTCTTCATTTTTTAGTCGTTTATGGAAATACGAAAAAGCAGTATCTACCGTTAGTATACTTATTATTTTTGCAATAATCATTATTTCTAGCATAATTGCCGATGACACTTCTGAGTCCAGGTTGAGGGCTAAGAACATTATTGAGATTATTATAGATGATATTAACAATGGGGCCCCCCTAAATAAAAGCATGAATATAAGTGGTAAAACTTCTCATTCAAATGGATCCATAGACTATGTTCAGGTTAAAATTGATAATGGCATATGGAATAATGCGTCTGGTACCACTGTTTGGAACTATTTTTTTGATATCACTGAAATATCCAATGGATATCACATAATTTTTGTTAGATCATTTGATGGAGAAACATATTCAGGAATATATAATAAAACTGTTAAAATAGAAAAATCAATACCAAATATAGATATATTATATCCAGGAAATGGGGCGGATGTCAAGGGTATAATACATATTAATGGAACTACAAACAGTAATGATAACCAGGTCAGATTGGTTCAAATAAATTTTAATGACGGTCCGTGGCAAAATACAACTGGTACGCTCAACTGGAGTAAAAATTGGGATACAAAAAACCATGATAATGGCATTGTTTTTATCTCCGTAAAATGCATAGATAATATTGGGTTTTCTGAGAGTGTTCGGATAAGCGTTAATGTATACAACCCACCGCCGGATCCAATAATTGAAATTCCCGATATAACTGGAAGAAATAAATTTCAAATATTCATTTTTGGGAGTGATGAATTGATGCTGCCCAATGGAACCTATGAATTGGACGGGTACCATCGAAAAATTGAAAATTTATTTTTAGGGGACACTTACACAGATCTTGTAGTGACACAGAAAGAAGATTGGCTGCTTGTATCGCTTCCAGAGTTACCAATTATCACTCATCCAGATTATGATTTAAATACATTCTTGATAAAACTCTCGATAACCGATAATGCACCAATGAATAGAAAAATACAATTTACGATTACAGCGTACTGGGGAAAACCTATTATTATCTCTAATGGATTTCATAATCCCATTAATCGACAACACTTTGACATTACAATATATACTGGTGATTGGTGAGTGAGCTATAAAAAACATATAATCATACTATTTTAATATATTTGTAAAATAATATAATAATTATTTAATAAATACGTTGAATGGGCTGAATTTATTTAGGTTTACTCTCTTTACTTTAATTTCAAGCGCATCTGACCATTGGCTTTCTTTTCCATAGATGTCCCTTGCTCTCACCTTTACCTGATATGTTCCGGTCTTGCTCCAGGAGTGCTGCGCCATCCACTCTATTGATTCATAATTGTAGAGCCAGTATGTTTGTGTGCCATCGCCGAAATCCCATTGATGATACAGTTCATTGGCGGGGTTTGTTTCATCGGTTGTGTTCGTCTGGAAAACATACTCTGTTCTAATTGTCCCAATCTGTGGACCTGTTGGTGTCTCTGGTTTGTTAGGTGGAGTGTTGTTCTCAGGTTCAAAGAGCGATGGGAGGTAATATGTATGAGCTTCCTGGCTGAATTCTTCTTTGAGATCAAGTTGAATGCTGTGTTCATAATCATGGAAATGGTAAAGATTTAGAACAGTATCGTTTGGATCATATATCCACGAGTATTGGGTGAAGAGTTGAACGGTTTCGAGGAGGTTTTCGAAAACAGGGATACTTGGTTCGGTCAAGTTATTAATTTCCTTAGTAAGTGTTTCATATCTCCAACAGGGGTAGTTTCCTCGTTCTGGGTCGCTTTGGATGAAGTTGGTACATATCTGGTAGTCTCCTTCTATCCGGATGATATCGTCTCCTTCGATGATGACTGCATCACCGGTTCGGTCGATGACGAATATCTGACCTGATGCTAGAAGGTAGTTGAGGAAGAAAAGGTTATGTGATTCGATGTAATCGACGACCTCTTGTACTGTGGTGTAGTGTTGCAGGATGTGATTTACGGGGTTTTTGAAAAGTGGTGGTTTGAATAGTTCGAAGCGTGCGAATTTCAGTGGGGTGACAAAGCTTTCGTAGCAGAGGCCGTGTTCGTTGAAGCCTCCTGCGAGAACCTTGTAGCTACTGTTGAAGATATGTGGGAAGGGTATCTCAAGAAAGAGTCTTCCGTAGGAATCTTCTTCCGGAGGGTAGACATGAATGGTTGTATCGGGGCTCCACCAGTCCTTATTATGGCCAATGAGAACGTTACCATCTTTTCGTACAACAAAACCTGTGCATGCTGTGATGGAGCTTGAGGTGATTAGAAGAAAAAGTGTTACTAATATGCCAGTTATCAGTATGTTTTTTCTTTTCATGTATTTAAAACTCCCTTGACTCATTTGTATAAATATATCCTGGGTCATATAAATGTATCTAAGAGTTTAAAGATTTACTTTATTTTGAATGTACCTGTGTGTTAAAGATCGAACCTTGCAGCCCCCATAATAATATTTTATTATTTATAAAAAATGAATAATAATGATAATAACTATATAGAACAAGGGTCATTCGGACCTAAAAACGGGGAATGAAACAATGGCATATGATTTTCCTAGCCCTGATTGGGTTGCAGCATATAAGGAAGCGTTAAATGGGGAACCTGGTAAGGCATGGCAGAAGGCAGCCGAGACATGGGAAGGTGATTTCCTCTTCATTGTCCAACCAGATAAACAATTTGAAAAGACCGTTTCAATTCACATTGATCTCTGGCATGGTGAATGTCGCAGTGCACAGATGTATTCAGAGTCCGATACAATACCTGAAGCTGAAATACATTTTGTGGGGACCTATGCCAACTGGGCCAAGCTCCTGAAATGTGAGATGGACCCAATTCGTGGGATCCTGATGAGGAAGTTCAAACTAGTGGGCAATAAAGCAAAGGTGTTGCAAGGTTCAACCGCAGCAAAGGAACTTGTTTCTACTGCTCAAAAGATTGACACTAATTTTCTTTAGAACAATCATCTCATCCTTTCTCACAAGACATTATTTTTCTTTTTTTCTTCAAGATAGATGTACCAGTTGTAATGCTCTTGAATGTTTTGAAACAAACTCTTACGTCCATTTAACGATGGCGATCTAGAACATTACTTAAATTCTTATTATTTAATAAAATTTAAATATTTTAACTGACAAATAGTAATGTGGAGTGTAGAGGTGAACAAGACGATCTGTAAATTATTTGAACTGTTTGAATATGTTAACATTAAAGAGGCGCATAACAGAAGAAAAAGGGAAAAACTCGTTGAAGAAAGAGCGGAATTGGACAAGATTCTAAAAGATATGAAAACCTTGTATGACCTCATCCAGGGCAAGAAGGAAGATATTGAATCTCAGTATAATGTGTTTATCTATGATACGATACTCTACCCACCTGGGTCAAAATCACCAGAAAAGCATGACAATTAGATATGACTATCCTTTACAATCTTGAATTTATCTCTCCTAGTTTTTTTGTTTTGTAATTAGTAGAGATTATCAGATGATAGTTGTCCTGTTTGTTATTTTACCTCGATACGTATATAATTATATCGATTATAAAATACTGTGTGGTGGAGATGATGGGTTATAAAAAAATGATAGCATCTGTTCTGGCATGTTTGCTCTTTTCCGTTGTTCTTGCTGCCCCACTCTATCAAGCATGCGAAGAACAAGAGGAAGAAAACGATGAGGTAAAGGATGATTATTCCGAAGATGAGTCTGGTTCTTGCGATCCTTCTGAGCCCGTGAGCATTCTAGATGTACTTCTAGAAAGATATCCATTGTTAGATCAGATCATTGAGATGATACTTGATCTGTTCTACCGGTGGCTTTCAAACTATTATTCTGGATAAATTTTCCTCAATCTCTTCTCCCCTTTTCTTTTTGATAATATTTTTATCATCATATCTGTTAACACTGCAAAGTATAGGTTGATATCATGCAATTAACAAAAGGTTTGGCAATAGTACTTTTTTGTTTAATGTTCCTTACCATTTTTAGTGGATGCACAGTTCAAGAGGATGAAGGAACTACTATCGGTGGCTCAGGAAATAGTACTTCTGGCGGAAGTAGCGGTGGCAGCAGCTCTGGGAATGGTACCAATGGGTCAGCACAGTACTGGTTCAAAGCAGATCTGTATACCTATAGTTATAAGTCTCCAAGGCTCAATGATTGGGCTGATTCTGACACCTATTACTGTGGTGTGAGCGCATATTGGGACCCTGTCCCATATGTACAGTATTATCAGATAAAATTCGAATATCATGGAAATGAACCTGCTGAATACGGTTGGAGCTGTGATTTCAGAAATCAAGGTCACGACTATTGTAATAATCGCCCATTGAATCGTGAGGAAGGTATCCTCTATCATTATGGTGGAGATCCTGAGAAAGACCATTTTGTCGGTGGTTTAATAACAGGTGAATGTACTGCAGGAAAATTAAATGAGGATACTGGGGAGGTTGAGACGTTCGTGTACGCACGTACCTTCCCAGAACAAAAACATGGATGGCCATTCATAGCAGTTCATGATGAGGTGATGGATTATGAAGAGCTTTCTGGTACAGATATCGCAGTGTTACAAGGGGAGATGGAAACGTTTATTGAGGATTATATCGATGGTTGGGAGATATGGATACGAGGTGTCACGGAGACCCAAAGTTAGTCTAAATGTCCCTTTAAGAAACAATCATTGATTATATTCAATAGACGATTGTTGATTGATACTTATGACAGTATCATACTGTAAGTGGTGTCCAGTTGTCCCATTTCATATAGCTTTTTTTCAAAATAAATAGTGTTGGTAGTAGCAAGATCGGACTTATATAAAGAGACATTGGTTGAACGATGGAGGCGATAGTGAAAAGAAAAAGGAGTGGAGCGGTGGCTAGGATGTACTGGAGAAATATCTTTGAGTTGTACATGAGTATTGTTGGATGAAGACCGGTAAAATACACTGTTGTAGATAAACAATAGAATGAGAGGGTGATAAAAGCACAAAACGAGGCTAGTAGATATGCCACCTCATTTACGGAGATCGCCACAGCTATCAGTATTAAGATCGAAATGATGTTAAGGAGCATATATCCTATTAATTTACTTTTTATGATCGTTGAGACCTGTACCGGGAGGAACATGTATGGGTCAAAGGTGTCAAAGGCGGTAAGCATGTTGTACAATGAGGAGGAAACAACGCCTAGAAAGATGGAAAATATCATGATGATCTTAAGATCAGGGATGATCTTTGTGAAAATATAAAGGAACATCCAGGTGAACAATACGGGGAGAAGGAATTGAAAGAGTATCTTCCCTAGTCCTCCTTCACTTCGATGAAGATCAATGAAGTCCTTTGAGATATAAAACGAGTAATTCTTTGTGAAATTTAGTTTATAGTCAAGTGGATTCAACGTGTTCTCATATTGCTTTTTCTTCTGTGGGTACTCTACCTTTACAAAGATAAGTGAAAGACTGGTTGGTACGATTATAAGAACAAACGTAAGGGCCAAATTTACAGTCGTTTGGGCATAGAAGAGGATATAGGTGATGAACAATGATGAAAGGGGCACCTGGTAATATCCCTTCAAAAAAACTATTCCTATGAGGGTGCTGAGGAGTAAGAATATGAGAAGTCTATTTGAGTGAGCATATATTGTTGAAAGGAAGAAAACAAGCGAGAGGCCAAGAAGAAAGGTCAGTATCAAGGTTATAGATCCAAACAGAGCTACAGTGAGCGGAATGGATGCAAGAAGACCTCCTAAGAAGATGCCAGTAAGTATCGGAAATACCCACAGCAAAAGATAATAGACAATGTCCTTGAGAAAGAAATTGAAGAAGATCGTTCGTTCCGACAATGGTAGACTTCTTGAAGAATAGGCAAGAAGACTTGCCTGTCCGAATCGTCGGTTCATGATCTCTTTCCCATACAATCCAAAGGCACCGATGCTCACACCGAGGAATAAAAAGATGAAATGAATACTTTGGAATAACACGTCCAAGGAAACGAGGGAACTGAATAGACGTAACTGGCTAGCTGCAAGAAAAAACAGAAGGAAAATAATAACTGGGAATAAAGCAAACAATCTCCCACCGAAAAAGGATGAATGAAGCCGGTATTCCTCAAGTATCATCTTTTTGAACAGTTCCAGTTGCATTACGAGATCCCTTCCTTTTTTACGAGTTTCAAAAAGAAATCATCAAGATGCTGTTTCTTCTGTTTTAGATCACGTATCTCACCAGTATGAAGGATATGTCCATGATCAATGATGCCGATATGGGTACAGATCTCCTCAGCGATCTCAAGAACATGGGTGGAGAAGAACAAGGTGTTACCCTTTTTCACATAATCCTGTAGAAAATCCTTCAAAGTCCGCTGAATGATCGGGTCGAGATTGATCAAGGGCTCATCAATGAATGCGATGGAAGGTTCATGGAGAAATGCTTGAGCTACCATGAGCTTTTGTCGGGTGCCCCGCGATAGGTCCTTACATAAGGTTTTTCTCTGATCATTGAAATCCAAGAGATCGAACCATCTATCTATCTTTTCATCATAGTTTTTTATGGTACGGATCTTACAAACGAACTCAAGATATTCCTCACTGGTCAAAAAGCTCGGTGGTGTCTCCTGCTCAGGGATGATACCAATGTTTTCCCTTACCTTTACAGGATGTTCTAGGACATCGATACCTGAAACCATGATAGCACCTTTTGTAGGTCTTATCTGACCGGTCATCATCTTGATCATCGTGGTTTTACCCGATCCATTTGGCCCAAGCAATCCAAACAATGTTCCTTGAGGGATATGAAGATCAACTGAATCAACTGCTCGTAAGGAACCGAATTCCTTTGTCACATTATCAATAGTGATAACATCCATCCAAGTACCTGATAACGACATCATTTTAACATTTATATAATTGCATTAAAAAAGCTAAGAAACATTATTTTTGATATATTACCATTGATCGATGATATGGGGATGAGCAAAGATACTGTCGAGATGATCTTGGAATGGGATGAAATCTGCACCGTCAAGAGCCCGGTGATCGATGGTCAGGCTTAAAGGAAGGATCTTACGAATGCCTATCTTTTTTCCATCTGAGTCCGTGAATACTGATGGTCGGTCCTGTATCGCGTTGATGGCAACGGCAAAGACCTGAGGGCTGATAAGATCAAGAAGGGTGATACCTCCACGTTGCTGCCGGAAAACACTTCCTAGATTTGAGACAAGAACACTTGTGTTGAAGATATCCTGGATTGTTATCTTATCCTTATCCGGTAGTTTAAGATATGCTTTGAGACGTTGTTTGGTGATAGGTAATTTGTTCTTACCTATCTTTGTATGAAGATATTGACGGACGACCCCTATTTTCAAATGTTTAAGATGCTCGATAAGCTCGTGTTTCGCAACCGTATATTGCATCGCATCGATATCCGTGTTCTGCACCCGTCGTTTCACATCATGAAGGGATTCAGCGATCTGACGTAAGGTTTTTTCCCCTGTATCATGGATGATGGGTGTTATGATGCGATTATCTGGAAGAAGAAACGGTATCGCGATACTTATCTCCTTAAGATGATGATGTGTTCCTACCTTTGTGTGTTTGTTATACTGAAGGATACCATTGAGTTTAGGGGATGACTTCAGACTTTCCGCTATTGCTTTTAACATGATGACGGTAAAGGTGATAGGATGATCTTTTTCAATGCTCTTTCGCTGTTGTTGATAATATGTGTAGAAATCTGTGATATCTGGCTCGTACAGGTACGTGGCATGTGGGGTACTGTTCCACCCATTGCTTGTTGCATGGGCGGTGACCCGTCTATTGATATCAAAGATGTCACTTTTATTGATGGTGAGGTGTTTACCAATAAGACTCATTGCTTGTCCCCTAGATATATGTCCTATCCTTATGGTATATTAATACATTTGGTCCCATCTAAAACACCATAAAAAATACGAATACAAACAAATAAAATAACCTTTTTTATAGTATTACTTTATTATTTTGAAAGTATATCTTTTCTAAGGTTGAATGTGGGAATGATTTTTTAAAATTTGGCAATATTTTTAATACTTTTTACTATCCTGTTAACGATGGCAATAGGTAGTAAGATACTAGGTTTCTTTTTTACAAATAGAAGTATTAAATGGCAATTCTCATTTATCAGTGTACTGCTCCTCTTTGTTTCACTTTTTGCACTTGGGATGAGCACGTATAATACAACGAAAGATGAGATCTATAGGAATATTGAAACGATCACTGAAAAAACAAGTGGAAGGATTAAAGATCTATGCTGAGAAGGTCGAGCAGTCGATTATCAATGTATCCTCTTTTGCTGAGGAAGCTGCTGCTTCAACACAGCAGGCTTCAGCATCCATTGAAGAAACCTCGGCGTCTACACAACTTGTTGCGCAAACCGCTAAGGCTTTGTCCACGGGGGCAGAACAATTGGAAAAAACAGTTAATCAATTCCGGTTACGCTAACTCTGTTTTTGTGGGTACTTTTATGCCTTTTTTTCTTTTGAAGAAAAGAAATATCTGGTTAGGTTCAAAAGTAACATATTCAATTTACCAAAGTAAAATAATTTGTGAGAATGGAGAGATGGGAGGAACCTGGCTGGATAGTGAAGATGGAAGGGGAAAAAAATCTTTTTTTCCAGATCCCTCTAATGATATACTTTCGATTTCATTATATATAAACATTATTTGTTAGATTGTCAAATCTGCCCTTAAGATGTTCAAGTTGATTTAAGAGACGGCCAACTGGAAAAGAAGGAGCTATTAAAACAAGAATGGGGTCTCTTCTTAATATCCGCCGATCTTCAATGTTGGATCACCAAAGAGCTGCCATTGTTGAACCATTTTTATATCCATTTCATCACCACAGCCTAAGAACGTATGAAGATACTGAGAAATAGCTTCTGATTGTGTACGACCCACATTAGTACTACCACCATCTCGATACGTCTCTAGGAATTTTAGTTCAAGCCATCCATCATAGACCTCAAGATAATCATTGACGCCGTTGTTATCATAATCTCCCATTGCATGGGTGCCAAGACCTGTATTTGCTATCGTTGCGATACTTCCACCCTTCTTTTGAATGGTAAGATGCCATGCCCAACAATGAGGTGAAACAATGATGCGACCTTCTTTGAGCATACCAAAGAACGAGACATCATACTGACCATTATTACATCCTCCAACAAGGGTAACTGGTAATTTATCACGGTTCCGTAACAGGTTCATATAAAGATTGTTATAGAATGTTATAAGCCCTAATCTAGTGAGGGCTGGTGCCCAACCGGTTGCATCCGGCGGGTAATGAATGCCCCATGAACTTATGCCGCCATGACCACAGAAATAGGCAAACCCTGCTCCCTGATTGAATGCTTTGCGTATGTCTCTAGTTAAAAGCGTATTATCCTCTGTTGCAAATAGTTCAATAGGGTTGAAACCATTCATGATATCAGCAGCCTTTTCCATTATTAACACTCCTTCACTTACACCATCCTCATCGGCCCAATGATCGCCACTGACAAGGATCAGGTTCTTGAACCAATCACTGTTCTTGGTCTTTGTCTCATAATCAATGATTTTATCAACAATAATTCGAACCTCACGCGAATTTCGACAAGGGATCCTACCAACAGCTACATCAGGATACAGGTCCATCTCATCAATGACACCCCCATCATATTCAGCAAAGATATCATTATTATTCGTATCCCAACTTGAGAAATTACCCTCACTATCATAGATATCAGCATAATACAGATCTGAGATGAACTCAGGTTCAATAAGCTCTTGAGTACCCTCACGGATAAGAACATGGCTATATCGTACCGGAAGGGTCCATCTGGTCGATTGACCATCAATTCCTCCCACAAGTAAAACATAATCAATACCTGATTCCTCTATCTCCTGCTTTATATAGTACTTGATTTTCTCCTGCAGATCACGACCTTTACTTTTCTCCTCGATATCTTCAACGGTCACCATCTCGGTCTTTATACCATTATCATTCTTATGGTCGATAAGATCTTGGAGATTTCTTGTGAATGATTCTGGTGAGACGATCAAAAGATCATATTTGTGGACGTCGTCAAGAATCGGTGTCTCAGGTTCCTTGTATAGTATCCGAAAGCTCACATTCTCTACGTAAAGAGCTGTATTTTCTGATGGTATGAGGGTCACAGGATTGATCTGTACGGTGATAAAGGTCTTATGTTCACCATGTGAGATACCTCCACCGGTATGATATGAGATGAAATCAGATGGATACATCTCTGAACTCTTGTAGATGGTCTCGCTCTCTTCAGTTAATGTTGAACATGATCCATAGGAAACAGGCTTAGATAACGAGATGTTCATTGGCGATGAGAGCCTGGTCTCAAATCCTATGATTTTCGTGCCAAAAGGTAGCTCAAAGGTTGTAGTATTTACAGGGAGCACAGGCCATTGATCATGGACACTGTTCAGATCTGCTTCGTTCACATAGATATTCAAGTAGTCCCCATCTTCAACGGTCTTGGGATATGAAAACGAGTAATTACGTTCTAGACATTGCACTCCTTCAGGAAGCAGTTCTTCTTTTTCATCTTCTTTCTCCTCCGGTTCATAAATGAAGAGGGTTATTCCAATAGCTGATATCGCTAGGATTAAAACTAAAAATATTGCGAGGATCTTTGAACGTGTAGTTGTCATCGTACTTTTCCCCTTTGTTAATACAATGTAATATAATTTTATAGTGATATAATTTTTCATATATATTAGTTCGTTTAAGGCATATTGGCCATTCTTCAATAATATGTACAATTATACTCCTACATACGAACAATGGGAGAAGAAATAACCTACAGGATCATTAATCGACAATCGAGAAACATGTTCTATAAAATGAATTACGTAAACCGGGAAAAAATGAGGCAAAAATGAGCTAAAGAAAGGCTACTGAAATCTTTATGATCTTTTTTTTCGAGGCACGTCCTCTTGTTGCAGTAGTTTTCGTATCGCTTCCTTTCGTGCTGCAACTCGAATGCGTTCTCTAACGTTCCAAACACCGATGATGTATTGGATCTCCTGGACTTCAGTTTGGCTTGATAATAACCCTGCAACAATCATAATTATCTAGCTAAAATGATAATTTTATATTTATAAAGGATTTGTGGTACACTCATATCCCTCAACAGGTATAGAGCAAAAATACCGGATAATTAAAAAGATGATACTCTCTTTCAAATATATTCATGAAAGAACTAACCGCTGGAAAATTTGTTGAAAAAAAATCACGATTCTATGCTCATCTCTATCAGATCGATGATTCTGAGGAACTGCAAAAGATACTTGCTCTCCATCGAACAACATACAAAAAAGCAAACCATCACTGCTATGCTCTCCGATATTCTAAGCAGGGGTCCATCGATGAAAGATATTCTGATGATGGGGAGGTAGGTCATCCCGGTAAAGCACTTCTTGAACTTTTACAGCAACAGGATCTTGACCATCATGTCCTCATGGTATCAAGGATCTTTGGGGGTATCAAGCTTGGTGTTGGGGGAGTAACACGAGCCTTTCGAACAGCAGGTAGTTCTGTTATACAATATATGCGATCAAAGTAATTGTCTAAAAATTAGAGTACTCTGTATCAGTTCTTTTCCCTATTTAACAAGGCGATAATTAAACCCAACGCAATTGGAAATAAAACAATATAATAGAGCACATCGACCTGAGCGATAAGATCAAGCAGATCAAAACCATATATACGTAAGGCTATAATTCCCAATAGGGACAGGGGGATGAATATTCCCAGAAGTAATGGGGCTGCTTCACGATTTACCATTACCAGATCCTTCCATCTCTCCAACACATGGCAATGGATCAATCTACCATTTCATGTATCAATTTTTTTTCGTTTACCAAGCAATATAACTTTGTTTTTTATGTTTTATAGGAGAAAAATCAGTATTACCATCAAGAACCTCATCTGCACTGCATAAAGTGAAATCATTACCAATGACCTCTGGACGATATCTTCCATCAAGGGTGTCCCAGTATACCTCCATCTTATCATCATCCAATGCCATGATGATACCTTCATAAACCTTGATGTCCCCATCATTGTTTCGAACACTGCGGACAACTCGTTCACCTGGTTTGAAATGATCAAACAATGAAGGATACTTTCTTATCTTCCCTCGTTCTATTTTAATCTCTTTCACCATCCAGTAGTCATGATACATTCTATCAATATTGGTATTTAAATATGTTCCGTAAAACTAACGAATCGTCCAGATTTCCAAAATGGAGAATACGTTTGTTACATTTTCCTGGAGTAAAATCAAAAAGAAATTTATTGTTGGATATGCTATTCCAAGCAAGCTTATAGTTATAAACATTTCGTTGGGAAATGTTTTTAAAATCATTTGCATATAAACTATGTACACAAGGTTATTGTGATATGATAGTAAAACCTAGGAGAGAGAATCAATAGAACATGTTTTTTATTATACTTAGTATTATTTTGATAATTCTTCTTATCACACTTTCTGCTTTCTTCTCTGGATCAGAGATGGCGTTGATCTCGGTCGACCGAGCCTTAGTAATCGATAAGGCAAGGACGGGGGATGAGAAAGCGCAAAATCTTCAAAGATTATTGGAACAACCAGACCATGTTATCAGCGCAATTGTCGTTGGAAATAACGTTGTTAACATCTTTGCTTCCATCTTAGCAGGATATGTGGCAACTGAGGTCTTTGGGAGTATAGGAATAGGAGTAGCAACGATTGCGATGTTCCTCCTGGTCATCCTTCTCAGTGAGGCCACACCAAAGGCATTTGGACGTAAGAACGAAAAATGGGCACTACGATCCGCAAAAGCACTGCTCATCTTCACAAAACTCTTTCAACCTACGGTCATCATCGTTGAATACTTCTCAAATGCTATGCTACGACTTCTTGGAGAAAACCCAAATAAGAACGATGATATCACAGAAGATAAGATAATGGCTATGATGAGACTTGGTGAAGAAGAGGGAACAATCGAACGAGATGAACGTGAAATGGTCCATGATGTCTTCGAATTTGATGAGACAATTGCTGATGAAGTAGATATGCCATTACATAAGATCGAATTCATACAAATAAACGATACTATTGAGGAACTCATCGCTAAATCAATTGGCACAGGCTTCTCACGATTCCCCGTCTATCGAAAGAACTATGATGATGTTGTGGGAATGGTACATATCAAGGATGCTCTGGGGATAAAGGACCACACAAAAAAGGTAAAAGAAATAATGAGGGAGGTTCTCAGGGTAGATGCGACCATGAAGGCTGATGATATTGTCAGAAAGATGAAAAAAGCGAGGACACATATAGCGCTTGTTCAAAATAAAACGGGGAAGACCATAGGTCTGATAAGTATGGAAGATCTCATTGAGGAAATATTTGGGGATATAAGCGACGAACACGATCCAACATGATACAAATAGACCAACAGTACGATAGATCAATCATCTTTTTTTATCCACAGCACCGTATTCAACGAAAAAAACAATCAAAAATTATTTGTATCACAAACTAAGTAAGCTTGTTTAGAGGTGAATAAAGACAGATGACAGTATATTATATTTTAATAGATACAAAACCATCGTTTGAACATCATGTATCCAAGCTATTAAAGGACGAAAAATCAATCATGGAAATCGACCCTCTTATTGTTGAGGAAACTGCTGAATCAGACCCCTTTTTTGAGAACTACGACCTCCTTGCAAAGATCGATGCAAATGATTATAAAAGCCTTTTAGAAACCATCGATACGGTCATTAAACCAATTGATGGGGTAAACCACGTAAAGATATTAACAAGACGGAGATGACTCTTTAACCAACCCTTTTTCTCTTAATACAATTTCAACCATGCCGTCTTTGGTTATACTCAGTGAAAGTAAGAAGCATTGATGATTTAAGAGCAGATACAAGGAGAGATAAACAATGAACAAGGACATTGATATAATTATCGCGAATCTAAACAAACGAAACATGAATGGATATTTCGTATCCGATCGAAACGAAGCCATCGAAAAGGCCTTTGAACTCATACCCGAGAAATCGACCATCGGATTTGGTGGAAGTACCACCTTGGAACAAATCGGTATCCTTGATGAACTACGAACAAAAACAAACATAACAGTACTCGATAGAACCAAACTAAAGGATCCAAACGATATAAAAAAACTCTATCTTCAAATGTTCTCAAGCGATGTATTCCTTTCAAGCACAAACGCCATAACAATGGAAGGGCAACTCGTCAATGTTGATGGGCGGGGAAACAGGGTAGCCATGATAACATTTGGACCGAAAAAGGTCATTATCATCGCGGGCAGGAATAAGATAACAAAAGATATCGATTCAGCGATGAAACGATTACAGACCATTGCATGCCCCATGAATCTCAAACGGGTGAACGACCTTGCTAAGAACTCACCTGTGTTCACAAACAATAAATGGACCAAGGAAAGCATCTGGGGACAGGTCAGCATAATAGAACGACAATTGAAAAATGAAAACGACCGGATCCATGTCATCATCGTCGATGAAGACCTTGGATTCTGATCGAGCTCAATGATCTCTTTAGGATCTAGGTTGTTTTTATCGTTCCAAGGACAGGTTCATAGATGAGACCCTTGTCCATCAAAGCATTTAACACCTCATCAACAGTATCTGCATCAAGACCCTCTGCCTCACATTTCTCAGTGATCGTATCCCATGATGCACCATCATCACCCTCACAGGCACGAATGACCGCTAATACCGTTTCTTCCTGTTCCTCAGAGACGCCTGTTTCGACCATTTGAGGTGCAGTGGCCTTTTTAGAATCAGGTCGTGAGAAATCAGTTTTTTCTTCAGGGAACAAGGATTCAGGTGATGTTGAGAACTCAACAGGTTTCGGTCCCTCTGTAAGATACTGCAATGCATCCTTGATCATATCCACATATCTATTCATTGATATCTGCGGGTATTGCTTTGCCGCGTAACTTACCCCCTCTGAAAGGACTGAACTATAACCTATCTTCCGCAGTTCAGATTCATCAGGGTCTGTCATCTTCAACGCTTCTTTCATCGCGTCAACGCGTTCCTTCGTACGCTTACATGTCTCAAGGATCCATTGGTCCCTGATATCACTAGTTACCTCAACGATCTGCTCAGGACGAACCGATGCATACAATCGATCACCATCATCAGGAACATACGCTCTTGATTTACCCGTTATCGCCACGAACGCTGGAACATCTATCATAGTCAGCTTCTCCGTGACCTCAGGTTGATACTGACCAGAGTACAAGGTGAACACACCAGTTGGATCAGAGACATGAGCACGAACAAAATCACCACCCTCTGAAACCTGCTCCACATCAGTGAGGACACCAACGATGAACAACCGATTCACCTTTGCACCAAGAGGACTGACCACATAAGAAGGCATCATCTCCCCTTCGCTCTTTATCTCCTGCATACTATCATTATATTCCGCTGCGAATAACCGCCATGCATGTTCTCGTTTCATTCTGATGCCCCCAGCTCATTTGAAAGAGACTGCGCTTCAGCTTTCACATCAATCTCCTCTCGGTGAGCTTCTCTTACAATAAACGTAGTTCCAAACTGATCACGTAACCCATTTCCACGTAAGATAAGACGTTTCGCGAACATCTTTTTATCAATTAGAGTAGTGAGATCACCAGGACTCATTTCCTTACATTCCTCAAGGGTGGAACCAAGAAGTTGTTCACTTAATCCTTGATCAAAGATAGCACTTACCGTCCCAGTACCATCATCAACAGCACATTTCAACCGGATATCCGGTTGCCCTTCAACAGCGCCATGGGTGCGGCATTCATTATTGAACAATACCCTGCCACATTCAGGGCACCGTAAGATAAGTCCGGATCCAGCCTGTATCTCAATGACCTCACCAGATACCTCCACATCGAACAGACCAGTTTGCTCCATAGCCTCATACATCATCAACCGTCGAACAGGGACACTTTTCACATCGATCTTCTTATCTGCCTTCTCCACTGTTACATTCTCATCGAAACTGATCTGTGGCATCCCTTTCCAGCTTTTAACGATGCCACCGACAATATGGATACTGTCCCCCTTCTTTAATTTAAAATCATTCCATGCGGAAAACGGAGCCTTACCGGTCTCATCACCAAGAACACCAGAGAAAACCTTTTTCTGTTCACCATCGACCTCGACATCCTTTTTCTCTATCTCGAGGATAGCAGCAGTGATATCAACTGAACCCATGTTCGTATACAGTTCTTTTATACTGCATTTCTTCGGTTCGAATGCATCAGAGGGGAGAACACTTTCATCTTTTTTCTCAACATGGGTACGATCACCAAGATTCAATTGGATCGCTCCTTGCCATTCCCTCGTGTATGCATTAGCCACCTCAACGATATCTCCTTTCATCACATCAAGTTCGCTCCATGAGGTGAATGGAACTGTCCCACTTTCATCACGAAGCAATCCATAAAAGATCTGACGAGGTTGTCCCTTCACCGTGATATCCTTTGGGTTGACGGAAATGATCTTACCAATTATCTTCACACTTTTCTGATTTGCCTCTAACTCACCGATCAGCGTCCTTTTCAGTGAGGCTGATGAGCCATTTGAAAACATCGAGCCACCATGTTTTTTGATAACCGTCTGCTTCGCCTGAGAAAGAGGAACACCATATTCAAGGAACCTTTGCAGCTCAGCTTCAACATCCTCAGCAGAGACATTCTCCGTATTCTCTCCTAATACTGACATCACTTCTTTTACATGTATCTTCAAATCCTCAGTAGGCACAATGCCGACCTCCCACAAATGAGATGAAAAGACAATACTGTTTCCGCTATATGAATGTATGGTTTATCAAGAGATGTGCCTGATTCCTCTTTAATATAAACCGCTGATTTCTCCGTTATCATCGATATCGATATGTTCAGACATCGGATGAGCAGGTAACCCGGGCATCGTCGTTATCTTTCCGGTCATTGGCACAATGAATCCTGCGCCTGCCGAGAACCGAATGGAGCGAACCGTTATCTTAAAATCTTTGGGCCTTCCAAGAACTAACGGATCATCTGATAATGAATATTGTGTCTTTGCGATACACACTGGTAACCTATCCAGTCCAAGTCTCTCGCATAATTTGATATCATGTTCTGCCTCGACACTATAAACGACGCGACTGGCGCCATAGATGGTCTTTGCCACTGCATCGATCTTTTCCTTAACAGAACGATCCAAAGAATAGAGGAACCGGAAGTTCGATGGGGTATTATGGATCAAGCTTACGAGTTTGCCTGCAAGCTCAACACCGCCCTCACCGCCGTTCTTCCAAACATCAACAACTGAGAAAGGGACATTTTTCATTGCACACCATTCCTCAACTATCCGGATCTCTTCATCAGTATCTTCGTCGAACTGGTTCAATGTAATAATAACCGGGAGTTGGAACCATTCTATGTTCTCTAAATGTTTCTCAAGGTTACCCAAACCTTTTTTCACCGCATCTGATCCTGTTCCATGCCCATTTCTTTTTAATGCCCTGATACTTGCAACAAGCACCACTGCGTCAGGTCGTAGATTACCTGTTCTACAGACGATATCAAAGAATTTTTCAGCACCAAGTTCAGAACCAAACCCCGCTTCAGTTACAAAATAATCCGCAAGTTTCAATCCAAGGGTCGTGGAAAGAAGACTGCTTGTACCATGTGCAATATTAGCAAAAGGCCCGCCATGGATCAATGCAGGAACACCTTCTAGAGCTTGTACAAGATTTGGTTTCAATGCATCTTTTAATAGAACGCTCATCGCGCCAACAGCATGAAGATCATCAGCGGTCACCGGTTCATTATCGTATGTATATGCTACGATAATTCGACGTAACCGTTTTTTGAGGTCTTGCAGATCTTTTGAAAGACAGAGTATTGCCATAATCTCTGAGGCGGGTGTGATAGCGAACTGGTTCTCATGGGGAACACCATCCTTTGGTCCGCCAAGACCAACGACCACATTTCGAAGGGCTCTATCGCTAATATCAAGGACGCGAGGCCACACAATATACCGCTGATCGATATGAAAAGCATCGCCGTGATGGATATGATTGTCAAGAAGGCTTGCTAAAAGATTATGAGCACTTGTTATCGCATGCATATCACCTGTGAAATGTAAATTGATATCTTCCATAGGGGCTACTTGGGAATAACCACCACCTGTTGCGCCACCCTTCATACCCATAATAGGTCCTAATGATGGCTCCCGAATGCCAAGCATGGTTTTCTTACCTAGTTTTTTAAGCGCTTGAGCAAGACCTATTGTCACCGTTGTTTTCCCTTCCCCTTCTGGTGTTGGGTTCATTGTTGTCACCAGAATCAGTTTTCCCATAGGGTTGTTCTTTACTCGATGGAAGATATCTAGAGATATCTTTGCCTTAGATTCCCCGCAGGGAATAAGCTCCGTAGGGAGGATACCTGCATGTTCAGCGATATCATAGATGTTCTTCAAAGTTACAGATTTAGCAATCTCAATATCGGATTTCATAAATGTCGTGTATAGGCAGAGATAATCCCCTTAAACTTTTTTCCCTCGCCTCAATACATTATTTTACTCTTGAAAGATAAAGAATCAATAATGACAGAAGACAGAACCAGCCTATGAGAAGATATATCCTTGAGAAACCTAGTGTGACAATGAAGGCTCCTGCAGAGAGATCTCCCCGATTAATCTACCTGTGTTAAAGAGGCTTGCATAGACAGAATATTGAGTTGCACAGGTCTCCCTTCTTGTTGTATATAAAGTATGAAACTGTTGGTGACCCAAAAGTCCCAATGAATTGGTAATATGAGGATCGTCGGCCATCATTTTTTTCTTGTTTTATAGGGGTAATTTTTGATTAAATCGATGGTTTAATATATTCAAAAATATAACCGATATGGGTAATATGGTTCGTGATCTTCCTGAGTGGGTATTAAGATGTAAGAAAAATGGTGTTGCTATTGAGAAACGTGGTGACAGTTATTATGCGAGTCGGGTGACATCGGTATGAGATCCTGAGAAGAAGAGAGCTAGGAAGAAAACGTTGGAGGATGGTCATGTTCATTATGCGATGGCGTTACGTCGTTATTTTCCTATGGTGAAACATGTTTCTCATTCTAAGTATACTCTAGTTACTTCCGGTATCGTAAACGTGCTCAATGGTGGCGTTCGACGGAATGGAATGGTCGGATCATCTATCATTTTTTAGATAAATCCATCGCGGATCAAGAGGAGTCAACGTATTTGGAACGGGTGGAACAAAAACGTTGCACGTTGACAGAGTAT
>CAYPIF010000066.1:0-6169 GCA_964410735.1 uncultured Thermoplasmatales archaeon | reverse complement strand
GAGAGTATATTAAGAAACAAGGGCGGAAAGGAAAACAGCTAAAGCTCTTCGATTTTCCTTAATCATGCCCCATAGCTTGCTATGGGGTTCTTGACTTTTAAAAAAACCATAAAGACGTATGGCAGCTTGAATAATGAAAATGATCTTCGATGTAAAAAATTCTGAAATTTTTCTAACTTTGCTATGTATGATATGATTACAATTTGAGTTCTGCTGATATCTCTTTAAGTGATTGTAAACCAAGGCTCAAGAAATCTTCAAGCGGTATATCGCAATCCAAGCATAACTTTATACGATCTCTATTGCATTCTTTTGCAAAAGATTGGTCGTTGAATTTATCACGTAATGTATTAAGATCGATATCAGAAATTTTTTTGGATGATGTGGTAAGGGTAGTTGTAATAATCAGTTCTGAAAGCGCGTTTGCTGCAATAAGTGATTTATCAAGCAATGTTGTTGGAAGGACGTCAGTATGTATGTAATTTTGACTTTGAATGGCGTTAATACCTTGTTCAGGTAACAACCCTTCAAGTATCTCTGCGCTCAGTTTTGTATGCGTCTCAGGGTTCCCTTTTGTGTATTCATAGTCAAGATCATGTAACAACCCTACCACTGACCATAAGGTTATATCTTCCCTGATAAATTTTGCAAGAGATTTCATGATTGCCTCTACAGCAATAGAATGCTTCAAAATCTTATCATCCTTCACGTAATTATCCAATAGTTTTATCGCATCATCTCTTGTGATCATCGGTATCAGGAAGATTATTGCGCATACTGTTAATAATCATTATGTTTTTTCATAATTTTCAGTTTAGCATGGGAGCTATTGTTATCTCTGTATCTGCCTGTGTTGTGACATATATCCTATTTGATATTGAAAAGGAGACATAGACTTTTCACCATTTTTATCAAATATGCTAATATAACTGTTCAAAGTTGGTATAATACTAGTTATTATAAATAAAATATAAGTACATCCTGCACATAATATTATCTAAGAGTAATGATAAATTATGGTAAGACATGAAAAATTGGTTACATCTTTCATTTTCCTTCTATTTTTTAATGTACTACTTAGCATCATCTCACCAGCGATATCTTTAAACGCACCCTTCTTTCAAGATATTTATCTTGAACGGACTGATTCTTTATCTGACTGGCCAATGTTTAGACATGACCAATTTCATAACGGGAGCTCACAGTTCTCTGCACCGGATACCAATGAGTTAAGATGGTTAAAGAATGTGGGAAAGATTGAAGCGTCTCCGTCAGTGTCCAATGGAAAAGTCTACATCGCTGCCCATATAGAACCATTATATTCAATGCTCTATTGTATAGATGCTGTAGAAGGAACTACCATTTGGAGTAAACAATTGAGTGGTGCAATAATATCCTCACCAGCTATATACCATGGGTTTGTATATGTTGGTTCAAATAATCATAAACTCTATTGTTTTGATGCAGATACAGGGTTAGAACAATGGGTATTTACTGCAAATGGTGAAATCCGTTCCAGCCCAACAGTTAGTAACCAATCACTATATTTTGGGACAACATATGGCACAATATATTGTTTAAATTCCATATCCGGTCAGGTGATCTGGTCTAAACAACTTAGTGGAATGATAAAATCATCTCCTGCAGTAGCTTATGGGCACGTCTATATCACCTGCTCTGAAGGATACATCTATTCACTTAACAAAGAAAATGGTGACAACCTCTGGATGACAAGGATCAACCAAGAGGACTCCAGTGGTTATATCACCTCATCACCAATGATCCATGATGGCAAAGTATACATAGGAGCACTTGACAACAGACTGTACTGTCTCCAAGCATATACTGGGCAAACACTATGGAAGTATCTATCTGGTAACCATATTTATTCTTCACCTGCATACTATCGTGGAAATGTCTATTTTTCATCAAACGATGAGCGTATCTATTGTCTTAATGCGACAACGGGCCTGAAAAAATGGTCATTTGATACAAATTCTGGATATTTTTATTCATCCCCTGTTTTGGCTGATGGAAAGCTCTATTCTGGTACATGGGATGGAGATATCTACTGTCTTAATGCAGATGATGGTGGAAAAATATGGAAATATCAAACAAATGAATTCTGCATTGGTTCACCCGCTATTTATGATAACAAACTCTATATTGGCTGTTTTAGACAATCCTCCTACGGTGGTTCCCTCTTTTGTATCGGTGAACAAAATGAAGAACCTGTTTCCTCATTCACAATGTCTGATTTTGAGACATACACATATCAGGAGATATTCTTCAATGATACATCATATGACCCAGATGGATATATAAGTGAATGGTTGTGGGATTTTGGTGATGGACACACGGGAACAAAACAGAATATGACCCATTACTATTCAGATGATGATATATATACTGTGTGTTTGACCGTTACCGATAATGAGGGTTTAACAGCAACCGCGGAAGAACAGATACAGATCTTTAATCAGGCCCCCATCGCAATAAACGATACAGTAACCATATTTAAGAACTCTATAGAAACAATAGATGTGATTTCCAATGATTTTGATATAGATGGTTCTCTTGATACGTCCTCAATTCAGATATTATCTGATCCGCAGCATGGGGACGCAATTATAGATACTCTTAATGGTACTATTGAGTACAGTTCTGAATTTAATTATGTGGGAAATGATTCGTTGATATATCGGGTCTCTGATGATGATGGCTCCCTCTCAAATAGTGCCAAGGTGAGAATTCAGATCAGAGATTCAAATGGTCCTATTGGTAATGATGATACCTATCAAACACCGGAGGATACGATTCTATCAATTGCTGCTCCAGGGATCTTATCAAATGATATCAATCCAAACGGGAGCATTGAACAACTCACGGTAATCGGTGTTACCAATCCTTTGCATGGTGAACTAAATCTTAAAACAAACGGCTCATTCAAATATACTCCAGATGATGATTACAATGGCGTTGACACATGGTCATATGTTGCGTTTGATGGTATATACTCATCCAATGATACGGTGGTATATATTACGGTTCTCCCTGTAAATGATCCACCAGTTGCTTCTAATGATGTCGTATCTACGCAGAAAAACACATTAGTTGAGATAAATGTAATTGCTAATGATATCGATATCGATGGTTCAATTGTGTTCTCAACTCTTGACATTATCTCAAATGTTACCCATGGACATCTGCAAATACATACAACCGAAGAGATCATAGAATACGACCCGACTGAAAACTACATTGGAATTGACACATTTCAATACACTATACGGGACAATACTGGTGCTCTGTCAAATACTGCGACAGTGACAATACATGTTGTTGGAGATATTCCTCCAACCGCCTCGTTTAGTTTTTCACCAGTAGATCCAGTTATTGGTGAGGATGTCACATTTAAAGATACATCTACAGATGTCGGTGGCGAAATCGTTAATTGGTCCTGGGATTTTAATGATAGCTCTAAAAGCTTCGAACAAAACCCAGTCCATGTATTCCAGGAAAATGGTTCATATGCTGTGATGCTTACTGTTACAGATGATAACGGGTCGACCGATTCAGTTGTTCACACGGTGATAGTGTCTGGGATAAACAAGGCGCCTGTTGCAAATTTCTCATATTCTCCAACCGATGTTATTGTTGAACAATCCATCTCATTTGTAGATACATCAACTGATAGTGATGGATATATCAAATCGTGGAAATGGGATTTTGGTGATGGCACAACATCAATTTTGAGACATCCTCCGCATATTTATGTTGAAGAAGGTATCTTTCAGGTACGATTGACCGTTACAGATGATGATGGGGTAGTGAACTCAAAAAAAGTAACGATAACGGTTCAATCCGCTGATGAACTACTCCCACTTGTTACCATTGTAAATCCAACCCACCAAACAAATGTTCAAGGCCTAGTGATAATATCGGGAACGGCATATTCCAAAGAGAACAGTATCAAATTCGTCGAAGTACAGATTAACAATGGCGATTGGGTCAAGGCAAACGGCACAACGAACTGGACATACCAATGGGACACAACAAGAATCCAAAATGGGACATATCAGATTGAGGCAAGAAGCAATGATGGATCACGACATTCAGATATCCAATTGATACGGGTGATTGTAAATAATGATGGTTATACTGGGGGTTCGAATGATGAAACTTCATCTGATGAAGGTGTTAAGGATAATCCGTTCCTTTCGCCTTTTATCATGTTCTCCTTGATTATTTTATTTGTTATTGCAATGGGTTTAGTGATGATTGTATATGTCTTACGAATATAATCGTAAATAATTTAACTGGTTACCGTTAATATTTAAATGGATTTTAATTCGTAATAGATCCATTAAGATGTAATGAATATGTATCTGAGTTGTGATCTAAAAGCCATAATTGATTTTACCGTTAGGTCGTATGGTTTTAGTTGATCTTTCATTTTTTCAAACAATTTTTAAATAATTGTATTTGCTACTTTATATGAAATCATGAAAACAATTCATATATTACTGTTCTTTTTTCTTGTGTTGGGACTAACACTGACAGGTTGTTTTGAACAATCTGCTCCAATCATCGTTTATGTTAACGATTCTTTTTCAGAAAACACAGATGGATGGGGTTTCGATCATTTTGATAGTATCCAAAATGCAGTTGATCATTGCAGTGAGAATGCTACCATTTATGTCAGCAATGGTTTGTACACAGGGCCAATTTTTATAAATAAAACTCTCTCAATTATTGGTTCTGATGCAAATGGGACCGTTATTGTGGGTTCAGGTGCTGATTATATCGTTGCCGTTGGTTCTCATGGATGGGTCAATATTTCTGGTTTTACCATTCGGGATAGTGGAAAAACAGGGTATACAACTCCCTCGAAATATGGTATAAAACTTATATCAAATGAAAATAAGATTAGTTATAACATATTTGTTAATAATTCTTGTGGTATTTTTCTAGAATTTAATGAAGGTAATAGCATCAGAAATAATCTTTTTGTGGAAAACGACTATGGTGTATATCTTTATACTGGCTCAGATTCAAACAAGATAGAAAATAATGTGTTTCATAATAATCATATTGGTGGTCGTTTTAAAGGAGCGCAATACAATATTGTTACAAAAAATATTTTTTCAGATAATGATGGGGGGTTATATCTCTGCTGTGTTTCAAATGATAATGTCCTTTTTTCAAATGCGTTTCTGAGAAGTTCGGATTGGCATGCAGAGGATTGGTGTTTGAACATATGGAACACAAGTGAAACCGGGAATTTCTGGGATGATTTTTATCTATTGGACCAAGGGGCTTTTGATGATGATTTAGATGGATTCATTGATGAACCATATAATATTTCTCGAGGTTATATGCCAGAATCATATCCAAATAAGGATTATCTGCCTCTTGTTTCTCCTCCGAGGATCCCGTATACCTTTGTTAACATTAATGGTATAACAAACCTTTGAATTGTGCGATGACCAAAAATTTGATAAACACTCATCTATTGGTTTAAGTAAATATGAATGGAAATAGAATCTCTTTACCTAAAATTTGTGTTTTTCTTTTCATACTTCTCCTTCTGATGAGCAATATGCGATTTTCATATTTATTGATATCAGCACAAGATATCAATGGCTCAAGTAATCCTGATACAAAAATTGTATTTAGTGAACTTTCTGATGGATATTCAAAGTACCTCGGTGCCTCCACTGTTGATACATGGAATGATGTCCACGATAGCGAGATTGGGAATCAAAGAAACGATAGTTGTTACTACTATTCAAAGGGGATTCTTGCCGCCTATAATTCAAAGGAGGGTGATCTTTATGTTATCTCACGGTCCTATTTTGCATTTAACACATCCTTTCTCGGAGAGAACGCAACGATAGTTCGTGCAGATCTTTATCTCTACGGTATTGGCACTAATGAAAGTAGTGTCTGTATGGTTAGTTGGGATGATGGAGCTGATGGGGTAGACTTTGATGACTATGGGTTTTCAGGGGATGAAAACTTAGGTAACACTAATCAATGGTTCATTGATAGATATAATAGAATACCATTCAATGAGAAAGGACTTGCATATGTCAACAAAACAGGGTACACCTATGTTTCATGTAGGGAATATGATCATGATTTCCTAAATATTGCTCCGGAGGAT
>CAYPIF010000065.1:0-13660 GCA_964410735.1 uncultured Thermoplasmatales archaeon | reverse complement strand
AACATATGTTTTGTTATCGGAAACTCGAGGCTTTTTTGAATATGAAATACCATTTTTAGCGCAAAATATTGTGATAAGTTTGAATTCTCAGACAGGCTCAAAAGATAATGAAATAAAAAAAGGAGGGCTGAATATTATCGTAATTATGCATTGGATCGGAGAAGTTTTTCTTTATATCCTTCCATGTCCATGAACCCATGTCCGCTTATGTTGAAAAGGATTGTTTTTGATTCGCCGGTCTTTTTACATTTTAATGCTTCGTCGATTGCAGCGGTGATACTATATGCTGATTCTGGTGCTGGGAGAAATCCTTCGGTTTGAACGAAGAGTTTTGCTTTATTAAAGACATATGCTTCATCCTGTGGATAAATAATGGTATCGATGAGTCCTTGATGCCGCAATGCACTGATGATTGGTGCTGCACCGTGATATCTGAGGCCATCAGCTTTGATGGGTATGAAACTTGTTTTATGGCCAAGGGTACACATTTTGAGAAGTGGTGTTTGTTCTGCGTAGTCTCCGTAATCATAGCGGTATTCCCCGGTGAGATTTGGTGCTGCTGCGCTTTGTGCTGCGATGAACTGGATCTGTCTTTTATCAATGATCCTATCTCGTAGGAATGGGATGGCTATGCCACCAAAGTTACTTCCTCCACCGAGACAAGAGATGACCGTATCAGGGTATTGGTCAATTTTTTGGAATTGTCTTTGACATTCTAAACCAATAACCGTTTGATGGAGAAGCACATGGTTTAATACTGATCCGAGACTGTATATCGCCTTCTGGTCGGCTTGTGCGTCTTGTACTGCTTCTGCGATGGCGATACCAAGTGATCCAACATGGTGTGGGTCTTGTTTGAGGAGTTGTGTACCAATAGCTGTGTTGGTACTTGGTGAGTCAAATACTTTCGCTCCGAGGACTTGCATGAAATGCCTTCTGCTTTGTTTCCATACTGCTGCTGCTCGTACCCAGTACACAGTGAGATCAAGGTCAAGAAGGCTGCAGGCATAGGCAAGAGCTGTTCCCCACTGCCCTGCACCTGTTTCGGTTACCATTCGTTCGATTCCTTGTTTCTTTGCATAATATGCTTGAGGGATCGCAGTGTTTACCTTATGACTTCCTGTCGGACTGTAGAATTCGCTTTTATAGTAGAGTTTAGCAGGTGTTTTTAGAAGTTTTTCCAGTCGTTTCGCTCGATATAATGGTCTGGGTCTTCCAGCTTGAATGTATAGCTCTCGGACCTCTGGTGGGATTGGAATGTATCTTTCTGCTGATCCCTCTTGTTTGAGGACTTCCATGCTGAAGATGTTTGGAAGATTTTGAAGTCGACTATTTCCGTCTTCTGGATCTTTTGGAGGAGGCAAGGGAATGGGTAAATCTGGCAGGATATTGTACCATTTTTTGGGGAACTCGTCGGCTTCAAGTGAGATTTTTGTGTTTGTCATAGTATTCACGATTATTTATTATTGTTTTCCACCTATATAAATATTATCATTATTGTACATTAATGTATATTATTATACATTTAAGTTTTAAACGTTACTTTGAAGAACAACATTTAAATACTTGGTAAGAGCTATAATAAAACAATATGTGGAAAGATATTTTACCATATTTTGAACCGTATCCCAAACAAAAACTGATCGCTCAAAAAATGCTCGAGTATGGGCTGAGTATTAAAAATGATCATCTTTATTGCGGCTCAATAGAGCTTTCAGATTCAAAGATAGCTCGGGCCATTCATTTAGATAGACGTGCAGTCAAAACAACCATCGAAACCATTCAAAAACACCCTAAACTCATGAAAATTTTCTCACAACTAAAACCAACCTGCCATCTGCGTGATATGGCCCATGAGATGGGCTGGGATGTACTCGAAATCATACCGACTAATGCAAGTTCACCTGGTATCCTTGCACAAGTAGCAACCATTATCGCAGAAGAGAACATCAGCATCCGTCAAGCAATCGTTGATGATTTTGAGATAAACGAGGAACCACGATTATTTGTCATCACGGAACAACCCATACCACCACAGATCATACCAAAAATCAAGAATATCAAAACAGTTAAATCAGTGATCTTCTCATAAAAAGGTACAATAAAAAGAAGAAAAAGGAAATTTTTAGATGTATGTTGCTGTAACACTAGGATTAAACAGATCCATGATACGCTCAATCAAGGCGACGATCACCTCGATCAACGTCATTATTAAATCAATAAGATAATCGATGAGAGCAACAAGACCAATAAGATCTCTGATGATATCTATGAGTTTTAATAACATCTGGATGATTAACATGACCAGTTGCTTTAAAAAATCAATAAGGCCACCTGTTTGAGGCTCAAGAGTTGATATACCTTCATTTGTTTCATCTACTGCCCGCTCGTATGCCTCGATGTCATTTATCACGTTCATCACCGGTTCACTTTGTTTCTGAGGAACAGCAGTAACAACAGACATCATCATACATACAATGAAAAATACCCCAATAATCATATGTATTCTTTTCATATGCTACCCCAAAAATAAAAACAAATCATTCATATTTATACTTTTATATTTGCATAAGGTAGTTTTATAGAAAAAGAATGAATCTTATGAGTATAATTTCTCAAGAGCCTCTTTGAGCTGTGTAATAATAGCAACTGGTGTGGGATCGATACGTCTATTTACAGCTGCATAACAGCTTGCTAAATCACCAAGATACATGAAATACATCATCTTCGCAAACAAGTTCTTCTCCTGAGCACTGATCTCAATGACCCCTGCACTTACCTCATGCAAAAGATTCCTCATGAAATCAAGTCTGGTCTTCATCTGTATCGTCTCAAGTTTCGCATCCCTAAAAAGAACACAAATAAATTGTTTTGACGCTGAGGGATGCCCCGCCCAGCCAACGATATCATTATGATTCGACTCAGAGACAACATCATATCGGGCGATAAGTTTACCATTCTCATTCAACTGGGTTGCCCATCGTTTCGCGATCGGTTCATAAGGCCCCCAACCGTATATCTGAGTTATATGTTCACCGATCTGTTCAGCGATATGCTTGGCCTGATTCTCTGAAGCGGGAACATTTCTGGAGAGTTTCTCACGGACATCCTTTAAAAGATGAACTGCCTCAGAGATATCTGAATCGATCTGATTCTGCATGATACCAATAGTCCGTAATGAAAGAAGACCGCAGAACAAAAGATACCCTGTAGCGGCTCGAGGTGCATACCCTGAAGGTATCTGTATAAAAGGAGTATTCCTTCGTTCACAATATTCCTTTAATTTTCCGCCTGAAGAAATCCCAATGATCTGACAACTTTTCTGATGAGCTTGTTTAAACGCGCTTAACGTTTCCTCAGTATTACCAGAATAACTCTGGACAATGACAAGAGTATGTCTATTAGCCCATTTTGGGAGATCGTACGAGCGGTTAACAGTGATAGGAATCGACAGCCGTTCCCGTAAATATGCTTCAATGATATCACCTGAAATCGCTGAACCACCCATCCCAGTAAAAATGATATGTTGAATATTATACATCTTAGGAAGATCAGCTTGCTTCATGATAGTGAGAGCCTCCTCAATTTGCTCAGGGAACAAGTAAACCCGATCTATCATATGACTTGCATCAATCTCATCAATTTGGTTAGTTTCCTCTGCCATCATACAGACCTATATCATCTCTCTTTTTTTTAATCTTATGATGAAAAGAGAGATATCCCTTATTACATAACTCTTAAAAGAGGAACATTGTTGTTTTCCTGAGATAGCATGATCATTACTAAGAAGAAACCATTCGATGAGATCAAACAACTTATACCAAGTGGTTCCGTGTACATCTTTGGATGCAGTGAATGTGCTACTCTCTGTAAAACCGGTGGAGCTGAAGAAGTACAACAGATGAAACAGCGATTAGAATCAGAGGGTTATACTGTTACAGGAACATATGTCCTTGATCCCGCATGTCATAAGAAAAAAAGCCGACTTCTTCTTCGAGAAGAGATGGGGATCATACAAGAGACGGATCATTTGTTGGTCCTTGCTTGTGGTGATGGGATGCAGGTTGTTGCATCCTTATTTCCTGAGAAACATGTGGTGAGTGGAACAGATACATTGTTCCTTGGTGCCGAGGACAAACGGTATGTCTTTGGAAAACGCTGTGATCTTTGTGGAACATGTATCGCAGAGAGCTTCAATGGGATATGCCCGATAGGACGCTGTCCGAAACAGATGCTTAATGGCCCCTGCGGCGGGAGCGTTGATGGTCATTGTGAGCTTTCAAAGGATCTACCTTGCGTCTGGCAGGAGATCATAGATAAGGCAACTGCTCTTGATAAGGTTGAACAATTGAAATCATATCGGCCGCCACATAACTGGGCTGTGAAACGTACACAGGATATACGAGGTGATGAATAATGGCAACTGCACCATTTGAAACCATTCTTAACCAAGGTCATTTTACTGTTACCGCTGAAATTGGCCCACCAAAAGGATCTGATGTAACACGGTTTCTTGAAAAAGCACACTTGTTGAAGGGGCATGCTGATGCATTTAATGTTACTGATAATCAGACTGCTGTTGTCCGATTATCAAGTTTTGCAGGATGCGTACTTCTCAAAGAGCAGGGTCTGGAACCAATCCTACAAATGTCATGCCGGGATAGGAACCGTATCGCGCTTCAAAGCGATATCCTTGGCGCATCAGCTTTAGGAATACAATCGATATTGTTTGTAACAGGAGATCATCAAGCTATGGGAAACCACCCTCAGTCAAAAGGTGTGTTCGATGTTGATTCCATTCAACTTATTCATATGGCTCATTCTCTATCGCA
This sequence comes from uncultured Thermoplasmatales archaeon, assembly GCA_964410735.1. Taxonomy (GTDB): domain Archaea; phylum Thermoplasmatota; class E2; order DHVEG-1; family DHVEG-1; genus EX4572-165. The sequence goes on along the minus strand of CAYPIF010000065.1, from coordinate 8,828 downwards.
TGAGGGTGTTTTTCAGAATGGTGAACCCCTAAAAAACAGAAAACCCGATCTCTTTATCGGTGGTGTCAGCAACCCCTTTGCTACCCCGTACTGGTATCGGGTTGAACGATTGGAGAATAAGATACATGCTGGGGCACAGTTCATTCAAACCCAGAGTGTATTCAACATCGACCGATTTTCGCTGTTCATGGATGAAGTATGTGACCGTGGATTGGACAAGGAAGTTTCAATCCTTGCAGGCATAACACCGATCAAATCAGAAAAGATGCTCAACAGGATGAAATATCATGTACCTGGAGTAGATATTCCTGATGAGGTATTCGATAGATTGATGAGTGCTCCTGATTTTCAACATGAATCGATATCGTTAACCATGGAATTGATACAGGATATCAGACGGTTAAAAGGTATCTCTGGCATTCATATCACCGCTCTTTTCTGGGAAGATATCATTCCTCATATCGTAAAGGAAGCGGGATTATATCCTCGCCCAACCATTGATTAGTATGCTGATCAAAAATGATTGATACGTGTTTCTGTTTAAAGCATGAGTATCTGTTGCAATGATTCATGGAAGATGGTGAGAACAGCGAATCCCAATGCATAGAACATGTATACAACATACATGACCGACCATGCATGGATATTTTCCAATGTTGAACTTTCGGATTCCTCCGTGAACATGAGATAAAATACGACCAATGCACCGATCATAAGGACAGAAAGGGGCCATAAAAATGCATCTAGGAATTTGAGATCTATTAGTAATGGTATAAGAATAAATGGTGCTATCATGAATGGAAATGAGACAACTGCCGCCCGACGTACACCTAGAGTGTTCACCAGTGTTCTCACACCCACCATTCTATCAGCTTTTGCATCCACGATATCCTTTGTGCTCATACCGCCCATGAGATACAATGTGGCAAGACCACCCATGAGAAGTGGTAATGGCTGGAGCGGGTTTCCAAACACACTCCATGCAGCAAGGATCCCTAACATGCCTCGTGGGACCGCTATCCATATCTGATTTACAAACAAAAATCGTTTCATCCGAGGTGGAAGCGAATAGAGGACTGTGAAGAGCATAATAAGGAAAATAAAGAAACCGAACCATTGATTGATGGTCACAGCTCTTAACAATGCAAAAAGATACAGTATATAGGCAAGGCTTTGGGCTTCATCAGCACCAACGATACCTTTTGGTATAGGCCGATATGGTTTGGAGATTCGATCTCCTTCCTCATCAGCAGCCTGATTCAACGCATTTGATGCAGCGTTTACAAATGCGACAGTAAGACTTGCGTTTCCAACAATCACCCACCAGTTCGAAGCAACAACCGTCTTATTATAAACAAGACTTGCCACCATAACGCTCATACTTACAATGAATGGTGCCATCAAGGTGAATGGTCGTAAAAGATCGATATACCCTCTGATATGACCTGCAAAGAAACGTTTATGCGCATAGGTGTCCTTCATTGTGAGCTTGCCAAAATGTTGGTCATCGGGAATCTTTTGTTGCGTCATTTTCTTTCTCAGCTATACTTGATGGATTATAAAAGCGTTTGTGATTTTTTATCATATTTTTTCATTTTCATGTAAAAATACTTTGATTATAATAATAAGATTTATATGAAATGTTTGTATACTGTACACCGAATGGGGGAGTAATGTTTTTATATCTCTCTTCACCACCTTCAAATCCCCCATTCTCTCCTCATAATTTCGTTCCATAAGTTTAAATGCCGAAAACGTATTATTTTGATTGTGGATAAGCTGATGGAAAAAGAAGAATCGATTGATAATATTGATCTTGAGGATGATATTGAAAAACGCCGACCTAAACCATTTCGTTATGTTTCATCCCTTGATGAGAAAACAACGGAGCAAGACAGTGAAACTGACGAAGTTAGTGTGATGACCGATGAAATAGTTCAATCTCAGAAATTACAGAGATCTTTTGAATCCGCTGTTGGGATTGGAAATGTCGATGCAATTGAAACAGTCCTTCGCAAACATGAGATGAAGCGAGGAAAACGATAAACATTCATTGATTTTGAAGAAATAAGCGATATGTTAATACGTCCCCGTTTTATTTAGGGGTCTAATGGACATTGATAAGATTATCCGAGAGCTTTCTTCTCTTGAAAAAAGAGTTCTTTTAACACTTCATGATCTTGATGGAAAAGCATCACCTGAAGATATTTTTGAAAAAGGTAATTTTTCTCAGCATGTTGAAGTAATGAATGCAGCTTCTTGGTTGCAAGCCAAACAACTCGTAAAAGTGGAAGAACATGTTAAAACAGTATATGTTCTTGGTAGTGAAGGTGAGGATTTTTTAGAACATGGCCTTCCTGAGAGGCGTGCTCTTAAAAAAATAATAGAATTGGGTGGTTCCGCTCGTCTTCAAGATCTTTTATCTATTTTAAAACAACATGAGATCCCTGTTGCAATCGGATGGCTGAAGCAAAAAGGATGGGCAACGATAACAAAACAGGGATCTGATACTGTCCTTACCGCTACAGAAGCGGGAAAAACCATAATTAATAAGGAGGATGAGGATGAAAAAATCCTTAGATTTCTCTCAGATCATCCGAATAGTGATATTGATAAAGAAAAATATATTCATCTCGCATCTAGGAAAAATGTTGTAAAGGAAAAAGAGATTGTTGCAGGCGTCATCCAATTGACAGAGAAAGGAAGGCAATTGCTAAAAAAAGATATTAAGATACAGGATGAGATCACTCAGATAACTGATAAGGTTATCAAGGAAAAAAGTTGGGAACACAAACCAATCCGCCCGTATGATGTTTCTGCTTTTGCGCCAAGTGTTCATGGTGGAAAACTCCATCCGTTCAATGTCCTCATTGATGATATTCGACAGATATTTTTAGAGATGGGTTTCCAAGAGATCACTGGTGATTTTGTTGAATCAAGTTTTTGGAACATGGATGTGTTATTCATCCCTCAAGATCATCCAGCTAGAGAAATGCAAGATACTTTCTACTGTAAACAACCTGGATCCATTGAGATCAAAGATGAAGATCTCTTCGAGAAGATCGCTGAGGTCCATAAGACTGGTGGTTCAACAGGATCAGACGGATGGCGGTATGATTTCTCAAAGGAAGAGGGGAAACGAGCCTTATTACGCACCCATACAACGGTTAATACGATACGGTATTTGTATGAACATCCAGCACCTCCAGCAAAGATTTTTTCCATTGGCCAGGTCTTTAGAAAAGAGAACATTGATGCAACCCATCTTCCCATGTTCTATCAAATCGAAGGTATCGTTCATGATGAGCATGCGACATTCAGACAGCTGATAGGTATTCTTTTTGAATTCTATAAACGAATGGGTTTTGAAAAGATCCGTTTCCGACCTGCATATTTTCCGTATACTGAACCAAGTATGGAGATTGAGGTCTATTGGAATGGTAACTGGATGGAACTAGGAGGAAGTGGTATCTTTAGACCTGAGGTAACAGAACCTGGTGGGATCAAAGCACCAGTGATTGCATGGGGTCTTGGTCTTGAACGATTAGCAATGCTTAAATTTGGTCTGCAGGATATTCGAAAATTATACCAGAGTGATTTTGATTGGTTGAGGAAAACACCACTTTAAACACACTTTTTTTCCTTTTATAATAAAATCTTTCTATTTTTTAGAATAATTGATGGTATTTAATCGCAAAGCTTATTGATAAGTATTTGTTCATATCTTTGAGGAATATTGAAAAACACGTTTTATAACAGCTATTACAATAAATATTTAAAAATCAGATATTTTAACTTATATTTTTGCTTGATTTATAAATGTCATGGGAGGAAAAACGAATAAATTGTATTGATAAATTACAGTTCTGATCAATTGAATAGTAGTATAATTGGGGATCTACAAAGCATCGATGAAATACTATTTCATCAGCAATCAACAGAAAAAAAGAATTATGTATCAAACCCATTTCATAGGATAATTGTTCTAAAAAATCTTTTTAATAACTGATAAAAAAAAATTGTTCTCTTCTGGCGTCCCTATAGATACTCTGATGTAACCTGGTAACCATTGATTTGAAACATCAGATACTGATATGCCTCTATCTTCAAGTTCACGTGTCATGTCAGATATATCTGTTTTTATGAGTAAAAAATTTGCAACGCTGGGAAATACTTGGAATCCCATTTCCGCTAGTTTTTCACCTATCCGCTCTCTTTCATTAATAATTAGATCAATATTTTTTTTAATGTAACTAGGATCTTTCATCGCCTCTAAGGCACTGTATAACGTGGGTTGTGGAAGATAGATATAAAACGTGGAAAAAGCATCTAAAAAGCTTTTTCCAGCAATAAGATATCCTATTCTTGCACCTGCTAGACCAAAGGCTTTATCTAATGTTCTTACAACAGAAAGATTTGGATGATTCTCTACCATATCAGCAAAGGTTATACCCGAGAATTCATAGTATGCTTCATCCACTACAAGTAATACATTTTTATTTTCAAGTATGTCTTCAGCTATTTTTCTATTCATTAGAATGTTACCTGTAGGATTGTTAGGATTATCAAGTATCACCAGGCAAGGTTCATTTACCTCCGTTTTGATAATATCAGTATTCAAACTAAATTTTGGTGGTCTAAGCTGAATGCGAATCAACTTTGTAACGAAATTATTTGCAAAATGAGCAACAGGAAAGAAAGAAGGATTCACCATGATAACTTTCCGCTCTAGAGAGAATGAATGGATTATTTCTCGCAGCAAAAGATTTGAACCAGGACCTAAAACAATATGATTTTTGGAGACACTAGAATAATCTGCAAGAAGCTCACGAAGTAACTCTAAATCTCTTGGATTAGCATACCGATTCAATTGTGATATCCCTTTTTTGGCTGCCTCAATAACCCTTTTAGGTGGAAGATACGGGACCTCGTTCATATTCAACTTTATATCTTTCAATATCTTACCTCCATCACCATTTCCTCTTTTTTTCCTACCATAACTTTGATATGTCCTGAGAGAAGTTCGTCTACTTTGAAATCACCGGTATCAACTCGTAAGCAATCAAGTTTACTCACTTTATCATACGTACCAACTATCATTATATTTTCTCTGCCAACCTGCCTTAGGATCTCTGGAGTAAACTGTTTACTTCCACGGCCAAAGATAAAACCATTTCCACCAATTGGAGTCACTACCAATTTTTTACTTTTGTACTTCCCTAAAAGTTTCAAAATACCTTCTTCATTTAGATCTCTTCCAATTAACTTACTGTTAAACACTGCGTCAACACCTAGAAGTGTTTTAGGAAGGCCCATTTCATCACTGATAGCCTTTAAAGTTGTTCCTGGACCAAGTAGATACAGAGTTTCTTTGTCCATTTTTTCAACGATTTCCTTTGCTATCTCTATCGTATTATATACAGATGTCTTATCCCTCCTCGAGGCTTCTTTACCTTTTTGCAATAATCTCTTGGCATCAGGTACCATAAGATATCCATATAGTTTTGAAGCAAGTCTGTTATCCCTAAAAGCATCTTCATCTATATCAAGCACTTCCATTTCTATTAACTCTGTTCTCTTAATAAAAGCATCAACCATTTCTGCTGCAGCTCTTGCGCTAACAGCAAACACTGGGCTAAAAATCTTAACACCAGATGGCACAGCAATAACTGGGATTTTTAAGTCAATAGCATCGAAAACATCTCTTGCGGTACCATCCCCACCAACAAAAATCAATAGTTCAATTCCCTCATCTACCATTTTTCTTGCAATTTTTTTGGTATCTTCTGATGTAGTTTCTTTGGATATGTGACCAATCAATTTGAAAGCAATACCAAATTTTTCAATGTATGTTTCCCCCATTTTACCAGGTGCAACAAATAATTCAATTCCCTTTTTATGTGTAATATGTGACAAAAGCTCTTCTGTTCTCTTTGGTGTAACTGGTTTAGCTCCTAATTCTATCGCTTTTTTATATATCGTGCCATCTGTTCCTTTTAGCCCTACACTGCCACCCATTCCGGCTATAGGGTTCACAATTAAACCTATTTTTTTCATAATATCTGTTCCCTTCTGCTTTTGGTTTCAAAAAATCTCTCTTATCTCTCCTTTTTAGTTCCTGCTTATATAGGCCAATGTTGTCTGTTATACACTGCATCCCAGAATAGGTATTCATATCTGCTTGCAGTTGTAAACACATCCAAGAGTTTATCATATGGGCAGTTTTTGCTGGCACGGTTCACCAATTGTTTGATCTTTTCCACCAGTTCTTGGTAAAAGTCTGTTTTGTATCCTATGGCCCAGTCGATATAGAACTGGTTTTTATTGTTGTGTAGTTTATCACTATGATACTCTGCGATTTCGGCATATGACCAGAAGCAGGGGAGCACTGCTGTTGCAGCTTCGGCATATGATTTTATTATACTTGTCGAAAGAAGAAAGCTGCCGTAGGAAATGCTGATTGGAATTGGGTCTTGCGCTGCAGCATCCTTTATTGAATATCCAAGTCGATGTAGTAATTTCTCATATCCTTCGTACTCACTTTTTGCCTCAATATGGAGTATATCAATAACATCTCTCATATCATCCAACGTAGGAGCTTTAGCAGCTAGTATACTAAAGTTTTTCAGCGCGGCGGTGAGATATTGGTAATCATGGAGAATGTAGAATTTAAATTTATCTTGGGGAAGAGTTCCACTGTATAACTCGGTTACAAAAGGATGCTCAAAAAGATGTTTCCAGATGTTGTCCGCATCTTTTCTCAGTTTATCAGTAACCCTCATTGTTTACTCCCCCGCACAACGATAAAATCACCTTCTTTATATCCTTCAACAGGTGTTTCTACTTCTTCATTGGTATATTTAGGGTGCCGTCGTAGAGTTTGAACATAATGGAAATCAGAAAAACCCGTTTTTTTCAACATGGCGGTGACTTCGGCTGTTGTCAGCCATTTTGCTCCTTTGATAAATTGTATAGGATAGGGATGCGGCGGTGAGATTGTAGAATCATGGCTACCATGGAGATACGCCAAATCATAGAGCATTGCATAGGATCCTTCTTTAGCTATAAACGATATGATTACTTGGCCTCCTGGCTTCAAAATCCGGTATGCCTCATCAATTGCTTTTTGGGCATCATTTACATAGCTCAGCACTGTACTGAGTAATACCATGTCAAACTTTTCGTTAGGATACGGCACAGCCTCTGCGGATCCTATCTTCACTTTGATTCCTCTTTTCCGTGCAAGTTTGGCCATACCTACCGCTGGTTCAACACCGTATTTAATGCCTAATTTAGAGGCAAACAGCCCGCTCCCCACTCCTATACTCACAGCATTTTCAGGATGAGATATTAGTTCTTTTTCAGCAAGGAGCTCTGATTGGAAAACCGTCTTGTTTTTCTCAAACCAAGCATCAAAATCCCTGGCGGCTTCTTTAAAAGCAGAAGCTTTGAGTGGTTCTATTTTGTGATAGATGGGGCCACTTCCTTTTCCAATGTTATCCGGGGCGTTTCTTATAGCTCTGGTAATATAATCCTTTGCAGTTTCAATGGCGTTATGAACGCTCATCTTATTGGCTAAGCATGCTGTGATAGCAGCAGATAAAGTGCAGCCTGTTCCATGCGTATTCTGTGTATCAATCTTCTCTGCTTCAAAATAGTTGTATGTGCTTCCGTCAAACAAAATATCAATTGCTTTTTTTTCATGGAGGTGGCCTCCTTTTAGAAGTACATACTCGGGCCCCTTTTCCTGAATACTCTTTGCTGCATCCTTGGCATCCTCTAAAGTTATGATTTGGGTATCACCGATTATTTCTGCTTCAGGCACATTGGGCGTAACAAGGAAAGCCGCTGGCAACAAGTTCTTTATTAGCGATGTTTCCGCATCTTTCTTGAGAAGCCGATCACCACTTTTAGATACGATAACTGGGTCCACCACCAATGGTCCTATCTCATATTTTTTAACCCTCTCAACAATTGTCTCTATTATCTCTTTAGTGGAGACCATACCTGTCTTTATAGCATCTACACCAATATCTTCTATAATTGAATCAATCTGTGCTGCAATGATACCGGTAGGGAGATTATAGATAGCATGGACCCCTAACGTGTTTTGTGCCGTTATAGAGGTCAGTACGGACATGCCAAAGACATCGAAGGAATGAAATGTTTTTAGATCGGCCTGTACACCAGCCCCCCCTCCTGAATCAGATCCTGCAATAGTCAGTGCTTTGCCATTATAATTCATTTTTTTTTCTCCTTTATCTAACTGGCTTTTTGCGTTTTAGAATTCAAAGATACATACCTTTTTGTTCATTAAAATCTTTACCATTCCGTGGGATGTACGGAGGGAGTTACCAATTGTTCAATTTCCGTCCTATGTGGAGGAGATGAGTACTGAGTTCACTCATTTTGAACAATTGATGACTGGATTTGTTTCTGCTGAGAAGAAAACCATGGCTCATATGAATGGAATGCATTCGTGATCGGTTAAAGATTTCCTAGGGGACAAATAAATCTTGAAACAATTGGAGATTGACCGGCAAAAAATCCTTAAACAAGGAGAAAAAGTTATTGACGATTACATTTTTTACATCGTAGGTGTGCATTGGTATAATAGGCAAAAAGGGGCATATATTAAGCTTGTCTGAAAAATAATATCCTGCCGGTTTTCACATTATGTGATGTTCCATTAGTTTAGCATAATACTAAAAAAAAATTAGGGAGATGGTTCCCCTAATTTGGCTGTGCATTCCACAGTTTCAATAAATTGTGTGAAAGGCACATCAATAACCATTCACCTTTCCCTTTCCGCAACCCCCGTAATAGTA
>CAYPIF010000064.1:0-21649 GCA_964410735.1 uncultured Thermoplasmatales archaeon | reverse complement strand
AGAACCATATATCTTTGTGGTTTTGATCGACCGTTGGCTCTCCTTGTCTTTGATGGTCCCTGTCCTCTCATCCCAGACACCTAGATAGGTTCTTTTCTGTCGAGCTTGTTTCTTTGCAGGTTCCCAATAACTTTCAACTTGATATGCGTACAGATTCCCATTCCTATCCCGCTGCTTAATAATATAAGAAATCGTTATGAGTAATAACGATGTTCCTATAAATACTTACTGAATTATCTAAAGTTGATCTACTTCTAAAAAAAATGCTGTCGGTTGACTAGCCCTCGTTACTATTTTAGTGGGAGTTCAGGATTCAAACTATATAAAATATATAGTTTTTCAAAAATTGAAAAATAAAAAAAGGGATAAAGAAAGATTAGAACGGATTGATGATGATAACATCCGTTAGTTCTCTTCCAATATTTCCTGCATTATCATAAGCGATAACTTCAATGATTGAAGTACCTATGACCTTTTCATTCCAGGTCCATTGGTATGGTTCACTGGTTATCTCTGCTTTCAGATCCTCATCGATAACGATAAGTACTTTTGAGATGCCTGATGCATCGGTTGCAGTGGCATCGATGGTTATTTCTCCTATGATGAATGGCTGTGAATATGGTATAAGTTCACTATCAAAAAGATACAGTGCATTCCCTGGTTTTACAATGTGTACATCAGGTGGTGTTGAATCACTTGACTCTGCGAAGAATTCAAGTTCAACAACATATTTAGCCCATAATGCAGAATCTGTTATTGGTTCATCATCGTTCACAAAACAGATACGATATGCGCCAGGGTAATCTTGGTCACCATCTTCACTAGTGGCTAGGATCATTGAAACACCGCCGATCCCAATCTCTTCTCCCTCAAGATCATAGACCATGGTGTTACCTGCTATCTCATCAGACGTATAGCTTATGGTATATCCATCATCGGCTATTGCTACCATTGAATACTCTGATGGCATCGACGAGAGTTCTTGTGCCAGGATACTGATTAATACACCGGTATACGTGTACGGGCCTGAGATTGTTCCAGTAACTTTAAGTCGCCCCCCATTACCGGTGATAGAATCAAAGGCAAGAAGATCCTCCGGAGATAAATACACATGCTCATCGTTATATGTAAGAGTTAAGATGGTTGTGGACTGTGGTGCATTTTCATTGGTGTCCAATGAAGTATATGTCATTGTTGTTGCAGGGACGAGTGGTACCAGCATCAAAAAAAGTATTGTTATTGGTAGGATTGCTTTTTGGTTCATGTGGTACTGTATCGATAAAACATATTTATCTTTTTTTTAGGCATCCATCTTTTATCTTATGAAGAAAATTATTTACAATAAAAATAATTATGTTTAGTTATGATATTTTTCTATTATGTGCATGTCTCAATTATTTAAATACGAACTCATTTCTGAAAAAATAGATTTGAAAAAGAATACGAAACCTGATGCCTATGCAAAACAGCGGCTCGCATCCATCATTTCAATATAAGTCATTAACCATTTTCACTCATCCAGAGGTGTACGAACCAGCTGAGGATACCTTCCTCATCCTTGATTCCATATCTGTTGATACAAATAAATTGGTCTGTGAGATCGGAACGGGAACAGGTATCATTGCTCTTTCTTGTGCTCAACAAGGCGCTTCGGTCATTTGTTCCGATATCAACCCTTATGCAGTAGATCTTGTCAATAAGAATATACAAAAAAACCAGTATCTTCTCAAAGGAGTTCTTCAGGTGAGACAGGGTGATCTCTTTGATGTTATTGGCTCAGATGAATCATTTGATATCATTATATTCAACCCGCCCTATTTACCCACTCGATTAGATCAAAAGGTGGATGATGGAGGTTGGTTTAATACAGCGGTTGATGGAGGGATAACTGGTTTGGAATTAACAGAAAGGTTTTTGAAAAACATCTCAAAGCACCTTAAACCAGGCGGAAAGGGATACTATATCTTCAGTACACAATCTGAGAGACGCCTTCTCTTAGGATACCTAAAAAAATTTAGTCTCAACGATAGGATCATGTCTACCATCTCCTTTGAAAATGAAACATTAGAACTTCATGAAGTGATACGATAATCAAACAATGACCTATCGGGTAATGGCACCAAAATCGTTCATAAGACGTTGTGCCTCTTCATGCTTCTCAAAGTATTCATGAACCGGGGCAAGGATCTTATTGATATACTCCGCAGTTGTTTGTTTCAGATCAAGTGGATGTAATCCCTTCTCCACAAATATCTTTTCCAATGCATCATAGGATGAAAACTCTAGATTACCCCCGAATTTCTCTGGTCGTTGGATCAAGAACACGTTACCATTCAACTCAGGAAAGATAACATATTTACAGATCTCTAAGATCGGGTTTCCCTCGACCTGCCCTTCCGGACAATACGCTTTTTTCATCTTTCGTTTCACACTCTCAGCATCATCATGTATCGAGATCATTGAATCCGGTTTGCTTTTGCTCATTTTTGCTTCCAACGGATTCATCCGACCCCCTGCCTCTAGACCAGTAAGCAGTGGTGTATGGATTGCAACAGGTGTTTTCAAACCAATTTTCTTTGCAACATCCCTTGCGAGCATATGCGCATGCCTTTGATCTGTCCCCCCGTAAGCAACATCAACATTGAGATAGAAGATATCGGAGACCTGCATTGCCGGATAGAACAATTTTGATAGGTCTTTTTCCGCTTCCTCAGAGTCACGGCCCATGATATCCATCGCACGTTTCACCCGGGCAACAGATACTGCCTTTGATGTTTTCAATACAAGCTCCCAGTATTTCGGATCGCCAACATAATCACTAGCATAGACAAAATCGATCTTACTGATATCAACGCCCATTGCAGCGAAACAATGCTCCATATATCTTCCACAGAGCTTTATTTTCTCGATATCCCCACCGAGCTTATCATTGATATATGCATGCCAATCAGCAAGAAGAACCGTGAATCGAAACCCTGCATTAAGAAAATCCTTTATTTTGTTCGTACAGATCTTCCAACCTAAATGGACGGTACCAGATGGTTCAAACCCGATATAACCTGTTGGCGCTGGTTTTTGAAGGACCATTTGTAGTTCTTGTTCAGTGACAACCTCTTCTGTGTTCCTGATGATTGCTTCTATATTATCCATTGTTTCACCAAATATCTATTTTCTTTCAAGTTTTTTGATCACTCGTTCAATGATCTCATCGGTAGCCCCAAGATAATTCTCAGGGTTTAATGCATACTCAACCTCTTTTTTTGAGAGTGATGGGTTCTTCTTTGTCATCTCAAGGAACATATCCTGTAATGGTTTCCTCTGAGCCGCTGCTTCCAGGGAAATGGTTCTCATCAGTTCATGGGCTTCTCCTCGACCCATTCCTTTTCCAACAAGCGCGGTCATCAATGATTCAGCCATGGGGAGACCTAATGATAATTCCATGTTCTTTTTCATCCGCTCTGGGAAAACCTTGAGATTTGAGAAGATCTCAGTTGTTTTAAAAATGATCCAATCAGTGAGAACGAAGGCATGAGGGAGGATGAAACGTTCGCTAGATGAGTTACAGAGATCTCGTTCATGCCATTGAATAGCATTTTCAAAGGCCGGAGTGAGAAATCCTCGTACCACACGTGCTAATCCGCAGACATTCTCAGAGGTTATCGGGTTTCGTTTGTGCGGCATGGTGGATGAGCCAACTTGTTTTTTCACATCAAATGATTCTGCCACCTCACCGATCTCATCTCTTTGAAGATTACGTATCTCAGTTCCAAATTTCTCAATACTGGTAGCAATATTTGCTAAAAGACAAAGTATCTCATTATATCGATCGCGGCAGACGATCTGAGTTGCCACATCCTCATACCCAAGTTTTAACTCTTTCATCATCTCCTCCTGGAGCTGTAACGCATGGGGGCTAAGAGCAGCACCAGTGCCAACTGCTCCTGAGAGCTTACCAATAAAGATCCTGCTTTTCACTTCGTGAAGTCGCTCAAGATGTCGATCCACTTCCATGGCATATCCTGACATTTTTAGACCAAATGTGATGGGAATCGTATGTTGACCATGGGTACGACCTAGCATCACTGTTTTCCTATGTGTTTTCGCAAGATTCAACAAGGATGATCTCAGATCCTTCAAACCCTTTGACAAATAATCCGTTGCCTTCACGAACTGAAGAGCATTTGCTGTGTCAACAATATCATAGCTTGTTGCGCCAAGATGCACATACTTACCAGCATCATCCTCACAGACCTCCGCAAGGGCGCGGGTGACCGCCATGATATCATGTTTTGTTTCAGCTTCTATTTCTCTAACCCTTCCAATATGGACATATGTTGTATCTGCTTTCTTTGTGATCTCCTCAGCTGCTTCCTTTGGTATCGTTCCAACGGTCGCATGTGCTCGAGCAAGCGCAGCTTCCACATCAAGAAGGAATTGAAGACGTTGCTCTTCACCAAAGATCGCTTTCACTTCTTTTCTTCCATATCGATAATCAAGTGGGCATACAGGATCCATACTCATTCCAACCTAGAATACGCTTATGATTAATGTTCTTTTCCGATGGTTCACAATGCATTTTATCATCACAATTTTTCTAAGAATATTTAAACACTTGATTTATTTGTCTTTGATGAGGATCATGTATGTTGAATTTCGATTATAATGTTCCAACTAGAATCCATTTTGGTAAACATGTTATCGAACATATTGATGAGGAATTACATGGTATAGACGGGACCGTTCTTCTTGTGTATGGTCAAGGGAGCATCAAAGAAACAGGTCTTTACAAAAAAATTACAAGTGCACTTAATGATAAACATCTTTCATATAAAGAGCTTAAGGATGTCCGTCCGAACCCACGATTATTGAGTGTTAGAGAGGGAATCGATATCTGCCAGGATTATACTATCACCTTTATATTAGCTGTTGGTGGTGGCAGCGTCATCGATTGTGCAAAAACAATTGCAGCGGGTTACTATTTTGATGGTGATATCTGGGATCTCTTCATTGATAGTAAGAATACGATACGTAAGGCCTTACCTATTGGAACAGTGCTAACACTCACCGCGACAGGTTCTGAGATGAACGGCAACGCGGTGATAACAAATGAACAAACCCAAGAAAAACTGGCAATGCACTCAGATTTACTTCGCCCTCGTTTCTCCTATCTAGATCCTACTCTCACGTATTCAGTTCCGAAACATCAGACGGCGGCAGGTGTTGTCGACATCTTCAGTCATATCATTGAACAATATTTCAGCCATACAAAAGAGGCTTTTGTTCAGAATAGACTTGCTGAAGCTCTTCTTCATACTTGTATACATTACGGGCCTCTTGCTTTGGAGAAACCACATGATTATGAGGCCAGATCAAATCTCATGTGGGCGAGTTCACTTGCGTTGAATGGTCTTTTGAGTTATGGGAAAAGGACAGATTGGGCGACCCATGATATCGAACATGGTGTCAGTGCACTATCAGATATTACTCATGCTGTTGGATTGGCTATTCTCACCCCGGTTTGGATGGAATATGTCTTATCCGATGAAACAGTTGACCAAATGGCACTGTACGCAAAGAACATATGGAATGTAAGAACATCATCAGACAGATATGTTCAAGCAAAAAAGGGTATTGAAAAAACCCGTTTGTTCTTCAATTCACTTGGTATGCCTAAGAAATTATCTGATGTTGGTATTGGTAAAGATTCTTTGCCAGTTATCGCAAAAAAGGTCACCATGCTTGGAACCATTGGTGGTTTCAAGAAACTCTCAGAAAAGGATGTGTTGGCAATACTAGAACAAGCGTTCTAACTCTTTTTACAGATCTTTTGAGATTTAACTTTAAGTTCAATCAGATTTCTTCCATCGTTTTAACTGTGGGATCGTTGAATGAGCAAGATCCGTTGCTTTCTTCTCATTTATTCCCATGGACACAGCTATACTGATGTTTTTCTCGATCTTCTCCTTCATCGTTATGCCTTCGTCAACGAACCGACCATCTTGAAAGCAATACTTGCAGTACTCTTCATGGTACCCTCCATCAGTAGTTGTTCCATGGTCTGCCTTACCCGCCATTGGCATTCCGCAACTTTGACAGATCATATCCTTTTTCTCTCCGATCATCTTTTTCATCGTCTTTACAAGTTATTGTTTATTTCTGTCGATGTTTCGTCACACAGTCAACAAGTTTCAAACATCGATATGTCTCTTTTACATCGTGAACCCGGACAATATCTGCACCAAATGCTGATGCAAGGCATGTGGCAGCAAGACTACCTTCTAATCTATCTTGTGGTGGGAGGGGATCATTGTCAGCACAGACATTGCCAAGAAATGTTTTCCTTGATGCACCAACGAGAAGAGGATATCCTATTGTTTTCAAATCCTTTAAATGGTTAAGGATCTCACAGTTATCCTCGACACCTCTCCCCGTTCGTTTACCAAAACCAATACCCGGATCCACAATGATACGATCTTTTGGAATATCGTTAAAGAGAGCAAATTCCGCTCGCTCCTTAAGAAATGATGTTATTTCCATTATAATATCATCATATTCAGGGTTGACCTGCATTGTTTGAGGATTTCCTTTCATATGCATCAGGCATACTGAGACATCATGATCTGAAATCACATTTGCCATTAGTCGATCACCCTGCAATGCGGTTATATCATTGACAAGACTGACACCAGCAGCGATTGCTTTTTCTGCAACCTGGGATTTATACGTATCGATGGACAAAGGTATCGTAAGTTCATCTGCAAGTTGTTCGATGATGGGAAGCACCCGTTGTGTCTCTTCGGAAAAACCAATTTTCAATGCTCCTGGTCTTGTGGATTCCCCACCGATATCGATGATATCTGCTCCATCAGTGACCATTTTTTTTGCATGAGTGACTGCGTCATCTATTGTTAAAAATCTTCCACCATCGGAAAATGAATCTGGTGTTACATTGAGTATGCCCATGATCAAGGTTTTTTTGGAGGTATCAAATCTATGGGTGCCTATCTTAATCATACTCATTCTATCCTATCAATAACTTTTTCCAATTCAGTTGCAATGGTCTGAATTCGGGGGTAATGACGTTTTAATTTTAAAATAAGCATGTTCAACTGGTGAACGGTACCACCAATGAGAATCGAAGCGGTCTGTTTATGTAATTCAAAGGTTTCTTTAGGGACAGCAACCTCTCCGCCAAGGGAAAGCATATCTTGTTTGATGATAATGGCATCTTGTAGAACAATATCATCTAGTTTAATTGCCTTGAACACCATTTTTGGAGCCATGATCGGTATACTCTGAGGGTCGCTTCCAATATCCTCAATCGCTTTTCTCGATTCAGATAAACTTGTGATATGAACTAATGTTGGATGATGCATAGTACTATCAACCTATTGTAAAAGATTCTTCCTATATCAACCATTTGCATACCGTTTTATGAGATATGTTCGAGCCTCGCCAACGGTAAATAATGATCCGGTGACAAGGATGATATCTGTGGTTTTTGCAATAGCTATTGCTTTATCTAATCCTTCGGTAACGGTTTGAGTCATCGTGATCTTCGCATCCTTTGAAAGAGAAGCAATGATCTTTTGAATATCTTCAGGGCTCATAGCTCGAGACATATCAGGATGAGTAACAATGATATGATCAGCAAAACACAGGATTTGTTCTATTATTTCTTCAACAGCTTTATCGGCCATCACTCCAAAGACAACAATGATCCTTCTTTGTTCAAATAGCTCTTTCATCGTTCTTTTAAGCATGTGCATCGCGGAAGGGTTATGAGCACCATCTAAGATGATCAAGGGATCCTCATTGATCACTTCCATTCTCCCAGGATGTTTCATCTCTTTGATACCTTCATTAACAGCATCTTCTGGAAGAAACAAGCCCTGTGTTTGTAAAACATCAAGGGCAAGCAGGGCTATTGCAACATTTTCCCTTTGATATGAACCAAGGTTCTGTGTCTCAACAGTTTGATCATGAAGAATTCCTTTGTAAGAGATTGTTTGACCCTGTTCATCAGAGGAAACAATGGTCACATCTGATGGTGATATCGTATATATCTCTGATTGTTTTTTTTCTGCTTCCTGCTGGATCACCTGTAATGCTTGTTTATCCGCCCCCGTAACAACAGGGATATTTGGTTTAATGATGCCTGCTTTTTCATACGCGATTTTCTCCACAGTATCCCCAAGGATCTTTGTATGATCTTGGCTAATAGTGGTAATGATAGAAACTAACGGTGTTATGATGTTTGTCGCATCGTATCTTCCACCAAGACCTACCTCGATGACCGCGTAATCAACGTTTCTCTTTGCGAACCATAGAAACATCATAGCAGTTGTTATCTCAAAATAGGTCGGAACGATATCTTTCTCATGTAAGCTGTCAACAACGTGTCGAACATCTGAAGCAATTTGAGTAAACTCTCCTTTTGTAATCATCACATTGTTAATAGAGAACCGTTCAAGAATGGTCTCAAGATGAGGAGAAACATAAAGACCAACATTGTACCCTGCACAGAGAAGTACAGAGGTGATATAACGACAGACAGATCCTTTTCCATTGGTACCAGCAACATGGATCGTTTTGATCTTTTTTTCAGGGTGACCAAGCATTTCGACAAGTGCATTGATACGATCCAACCCTAGATTCATTCCGAACTGTTGAAAACCCTCAAGCCATCCTATTGCTCCATCAAAAGACATTGTGCTCATCTAGTAGCCTTCAGGATAGAGGACGTCAGGGAATGTCTCATACATATCCTTCCATGAATCCCCTGGTTTGATACGAACACGTCTTCCCTCAATTACAAGGCGATGTTGAGCATATAATTGAATCGTCCTTGGTAATATCTGATGTTCCACCTGTAAGATACGTTGGGCAAGACCGTCTCTATCATCAGTCTCATGGACCTTAACAGCTGCTTGGAGGATAATAGGGCCATGATCCATCTCCTCATCCATGAAGTGGGTTGTACAACCAGTGATCTTCACCCCATAATCCAGGGCATCTCCTTGTCCATTTGTTCCTTTGAAGGATGGCAATAGTGCGGGGTGGATATTGATGATTTTCCCATACCATCTTTTTACAAAATCAGTTGACAATATCCTCATATACCCAGCGCCAACGACCAGATCAACTTTCTGTTTTTTTAGTACGCTTTCGATCTCTGTATCCATCTCAACTCGGTTCTTACCAGCTGGGTCGATATAGAGGCTAGGTATGTTGTGTTTTTTCGCTCGTTGCAATGCATATGAATCTTTGTTGTCGCTTATGACCACAGAGACTTTTGCATCGATCATGTTTTTCTCTGATGCATCAATAATACTTTGAAGATCAGTCCCACTTCCTGATGCAAGTACACCAACCTGTATCATCATTCCAACTCTCTAAACCTCTTCATTGTGTGGTGTCATACTCCCCCACAGTACTGTGAAACAAACTTCCATACATATGGTTTTTGATATATGATAATGCACAGAATGACCGACCCTTTTTATTGAAGTTCAAGAAACAGTTTCTCGATTACTGATGCTGGTGCAAGTGTTTTAAAACCTGTTGGACTGAAATGGGTTCGATATGCCTTAAAACCAGCATCTTCTATCTTTCTCATCAGCAAGTCCAGAGGTGGCGGCGAACATTTCAGATGTGATGCGATACGATCGGAGGTGTAGAAGAACATCGGCGCGACCGATTCGTCCTCTAAAAGGTCCAATAATCTAATCAGAGTGTTTTTTGTACCTAATGTCTTTGAAAGAACAATGGAGCGTATCTCTCTGATTGCTTGTGTGTTATGAAGTTTTCCGACCCATAAAGGACCGATCATATGCTCTTTCTCTTTTTCAAATGGATAGATGGTCTTTGAGGAAATCGTTTGTATCTTCTCGATCGTTTCATTTGCCGAATTTATATTATTATGGACCTGGATATAGATTCTCATATAATGATCAGTGGAGTAGCAAAGAAGTTGAGTAATTCCTTTGTCATGTTTTGCCGCCTCACGACCAAGAAAACCTAAAAGGATACGCAGTCCCACCTCATGCATAACAAATCCATGATATGGTGCTGCAAAGTATCGACGTCGGCAAACCTTTGGATACGTCCCGCAAAGAGTTGCGGTATCTGTTGCACTGACAGCGAGGATTCCATCATGTTTGCACCCTCTGATTGCAGAATCAATGTAGCCTGTGGGTGTTCCAAAAGGGTCGATATCAACATAATCATAACGATGTGACGCAAGCAGAGTATGGATATTTTCCTGTGCTGCATGCCCATTTGAGAACGAGTAATAGTTCAGATTCCTTTGTAATAAAGTATATGCATCGTCCGACCAATCATTGAGCGTGACCTCAAACTCTCCTTTCAACTCGTTAAGGAATCGGACACCTCGGATACCTGATGCAGAAAGCCCATCAAAAAAATGTAATGGTTTTTGTTGTCTATCAAGCAGCCATTGTCCAACAGCAATGGAACAATCCCTGTTCAGTTCCATTGCAGGATTGTAGAATGGAAGACCTTGTTTGGACCCGGGACCTTTCGATGTCACATCTTTATCATACACAAAAACAGTGGTGGTTCCTTCCGTTCTCTGAGACATCTCATCTTGTGTCATGGGTTCAATACAGTGGTGGAAGTTTCTCTTTCATGATCTTCTCGATCTTGTAGGGTAAAAGGTTTCTATTGACCGGTGTAACTTCTAAGATACGAATATCATCTCGCCTTCGTACATCTTGAAGAAGCGGCGTCCGTGATTTCTTATGCAGGGTGACCATGATTGGTTTATCACTATCAAGGGCTGCGATAACTGTTTCACAGAATCTCTCAGAAAGCATTTCCATTTTACCGACTTCATCAATGACGATGATATGAACCTCATCATCTGTCACCGCTTTCTCAATAGCTGGTATGCCGACAACATCTAACGCGGTGGTATCAACCCCATATTTACCGACCTTCTCTTTCTCTTCGTAATCGATATGAGCAAAAACGTGTTCATCTTTGGTCTGCCAGTCAACAACATTGAACCCAACTCGTTTTTTATCTTCGATGATTGGTTCTGTTATCATCCCTTCGATCACGTAGCCTGCTTCCTCGAGAAAACCGATGATTTTTTTAAGGGTCTCTGTTTTTCCAACACCGGGCATACCGGTTATGCCGATCTTTGGTATATCGTCCATAAATACGATATGTAATGCATTTGTTGTTTAGAAATGTTTTTATTGTCCATTTCCCTGTTTTGCTTATCTATTGTTTCTCCTTATGTTTCTTCTGTTGCATTAAGGGACCTAAAAATACGTACAGGAGAAGACTTAGGAGTAAGAGGGTTGGGCATATGGTGAAGAAAATATCCCAGAAGATGAGGCATACTATGATCAATACTGCAGCGATCGCATTCATTTTACCAGTTGGTTTAGGATAGGGAACAGGCAGGACCATAAGAAGAGAGATAATGAACATGATCGGAAGTATATAAAAAAAGGTTCCATAGAAGACGCCGACAAGAAGCAGTGTTATCGTTGCAGCAGAGGCCGGCAGGCCAAGGAATGCTTTTTGATTCTTTAAGGGATGAAATGCTGCAAGCCTGATAAGTCCGCAGATAACATACAGCATAATAACAACAAGCAATAGGGTGAGATATACATATGATATGTCTCTTTGATAGATGAAAAGAATAACCATTGATGGGGCAAGAACCATTGAACTCATATCTGACATAGATTCGATGTATTCACCAAGATCCCCTTTGCCTTTTTTTCGAGCGATGATTCCGTCTAGTCCATCAGCGAGAAGGCCAAGAAAGATAAAGCTCACGGATAAACGGACTTGCATGTCAAAAGAAAGCCCTGCATCAAAGAGAAGAACAAGAACAGCAAGGAAACCAAATGATGCATTCATGATACTTATGATATCTGCAACACGAATGAGTTTAATCATGGACTGTGGCAATGGTATCTTCTCCTGCTTTCACCATCTGTCTTGGTTTTATAGTTATTTTGTTTATCATCTTTTCAGGGAGATAGACATCGACCCGTGATCCAAGTCGTATAAGACCGATCCTGTCTCCCTTCTTCAATGGATCCCCTTCTTTAACGTACGGTAC
Organism: uncultured Thermoplasmatales archaeon; assembly: GCA_964410735.1. Taxonomy (GTDB): domain Archaea; phylum Thermoplasmatota; class E2; order DHVEG-1; family DHVEG-1; genus EX4572-165. The sequence continues at coordinate 9,543 of CAYPIF010000064.1, read as the reverse complement.
GATACGACGAGCGATGGTTCCAGCTATCTGGATGATCTTTACTGGCCCCTGTGCGGTTTCAAGAATGATGATTACGCGCTCATTCCTACTTGATTCCTTTGTGAATGCAGGTAGATGCGATCCAGGATGATAGGTTATTTTCTTTACCGTGCCATCAAAAGGACATCTGTTCACATGGATGTTATAAATGTTCATGAATGTTGATATGAACATACAACGTCCACATGTGGGATCCTGTTCCATCTGGATCTCCCTGATACGGCCATCAGCCACAGCGACAACTCCTTTTCCCGTAGGTCGGTCGGGGTCTCTAAAGAAGATTAGTAGGAATAAAAATAAAACAAAAAGAATTGTTGTTAGAAAGAGAAAGATGCTCTGGGGCACATCTTGAGAAAGAATCGTAAGGATCAAACTGATGAGAGATCCAATACCTGGGAGTATCAACCAAGGTTTTGCGCCCTCTGCAAGTCTCATGGTTTTTTTCTCCCAATGAATTTTTGGGCCCAGTTCTCAAGTGGTCCTTTTTCTTTTGGTAGGTCCGTAAGTGCGAGGATATGATCGAAAACTTCTGGGACCACCTTAACAACGATAAATAGCAAGAGGACAAGTGCGATGAGGCTTCCGCCTTTCCCAATATAGTTATGCGCAATACTAAAGAACCCTTCGCCGTAAATACCAACGAGATAGGTTATTAACGCATTTCGGATGAGATTAAGCAGATACACAGGAACGACGGTGATAAGAAGACCTGTGGCCCTTCGTTTCCATGGGACATCAGGTAGTGGAAGGATCATCCCAACAAATATCACCATTGATTGCACTGCGGTGCAGGCGAATATGATACGTATATGAGCTGCCTTATAAGAGAGAAATGGTCCGTTTAAAAGAACCTGTTCACCGGTAGCTACCTGTAAAAGGAATGCGCTTTGTGCTGCAACTGATTCAATAAGCCATGGCGCAAGAGGTGTGAGTTCAAAAATGAAATAGATGAGGCCCGCCAGGGATGAGGCCCCTGCGATCCATTGAAGGCTGGGTATCCGTTTTTTTGTTGTCATGCTGTACCAGTCCTGGTATGCAAGATAGAAGAGGACAAAGATACCAGCAATGCAGAGAACGGCGTTGACGATATCCTGTTCCTCACCCCAATACAGTGTGTTCGGTTGTGTTGCCCAGTAAAATGAGAATACGATCCATCCTGTGATCCGTAACCATGTGTTGCGTTTCACATCACCGGGGAGAAACGATCCGATACATAACAGCAGCAGTCCTCCGAAGAGAGGTATGAACAGGATTTGTTGAACCATGTCCTGCAGTGGATATTGGAAGACAAAGATACCCAGGATTGTGTAAATAATTGGTAAGAAAATGAAAAGAGATGCTTTTTGCATCTCATCTTTGCTTTTCTGGTCCTTCACTGTACCATCACCTATCGTTCTATCGGATGGCCTTTACCTCTGGCTCATCTGGTTCTTGATATCTGTCTTATGCTAACCCTAGCATACTTGCTATGGATTGTATACCAAACTGTGTCATGATGGTTTGATCCCACATCAAACAGATCAGGCCAACAAGTCCAAGGAGCGTGAGCGGGACCCAGTAGGTGTAGACGATCTGATCGATCCTTAACCGTGCGATCGCGACCCGTATCAATGTCACTGAGAACAATATGACAAGGAACAGCTTGATGAGGAAGAATGCGATGTCAACGATTATTGCGGCATAGGATTCAAGACCCAGGAGTGGTGATAGATTATAGGGGAAGAACAGGGCAACGATAAGTGAACCCATTGCTAGTGTCTTCACACCATCAGTAAGATAGAACATTGCAAGGTTTCTTCCGGAATATTCCACAAGGAGTCCACCAGCGATCTCTGTTTCTGCTTCTGGTGAATCAAATGGGATTTTTGAAAGCTCAGCAGGTGTCACTATCACAAGAGTGAGTAGCAAAATGATAAGACCAAGGAATCCCAAGGGTCCAACGATTCCCCAGAGTGGTGTTGCTGTTATTGCGGCCAATGAGAACACATGTGTGGTTCCTTGTACAAGGCTGAGTCGCCAGGCAAGACTGATAATGATGATTGCAAGTGGGAACTCATAGGCTATCATTGTTGCCATTTCTCTCTGTGCACCAACCGTTGCATAGGGTGAACCTGATGCAAAGCCACCGACGACCATGGCAAGGGAAGGAATCATCAATAGATACAAAATGACCAGTAGATCTCCTTTTCCAAGGATGATGCCATCAAGTAATGCGGGAAACCCGCCAATGGGCAGATACAGAAGTATCGTGATGGTTGCGACAAGTCCGACCACGGGTACAAGATTAAAGATCCATGAGATAGCGTTCTCTGGTACGATGTTCTCTTTGACAAATAATTTTCGTACATCAAGGAATGGTTGTTTTATCGGCGGCCCGATTCTACCTTGCATATGAGCTGCAAGTTTTCTATCGATACCTTTATACAGGAGACCAAGGGCCATTCCAACGACAGCAAGGACAAGTGCGCCAATGATGGCTATTATCCCTGTTTGAGCAATTTCAATGAATTCCATTTTATATCAACCCCACGCAGAGTAAGAGAATACCCATGACGACCACAAACCAAAGAACATAATCGCTCACGTTTCCAGTATGCATCTTTTTAAGCCCGTCGATGACCCATCGCATGGACTCTATCCAACCCCAGTAGAGGTTACTTGCTTTCACATGCATCTGTTCTTTATCATATTCCTGATTCCCTGATAGGAATGCTTTTGTTTGTGCAGTATTCTTTTTGTAGGTCTTATTTCCAAAACCTCGTAAGATGACGACTATGAGAAGGATGACAACGAATGCAACGATCCATATCAATGGATTCCAGAACCCATTGCCAGTATCAAAGGTTTGAAGAAATGTATCTATCATGTTTATGCACCTCCAGTTAGCCATTGTAGATACCCTGCGTTGTTAACAAGTGCATTGGCTGCAGGTTCAACAATAGTATTCACTATTAGATCGGGAAACAGACCAAAAAGAACAATGAATGTTGCGATGATCCCCATGGCAATAAGCATGCTTTTTGGGACCTCCTTCACTTTTTCATACTGTGGTAGGGCGGGTCCGAGGAATGCTGCATGGAATATCTTGACAAATATTGCCAGAAGCATGATACTTGAAAGGATCGCAACGATGGAAAGTATCGGGTTGAGCTGATAGGTTGACTCATAGATAAGTAGCTTTGAAGCAAACCCATTCATCGGCGGTATCCCTGATACTGCTAGAAGACCAATGATGAAAAAGATGGTCGTATATTTCATGTTCCGGGCCAGCCCTCCAAGACGGTTCAATGATGTTTGTTTTGTTGCATAGTATACTGCTCCAGCTACCATGAATAATAATCCAATATCCAATGCATCGTTGAACACATGGAACAAACCTCCTTTTAAGGCTTCAAAGGCAAAGGGTGCCTGTGCCATGGTGACCTCTGGATTAGCAAGAACGGTAAGAGCAGTGCCAACTCCAAGAAACATGTATCCAAGTTCGGCGACCGCGCCATAGGCGATAAGTCGTTTGAAATCAATTTGTATCATTGCCATGAACACCCCAACGAGCATCGTGAGAAGACCAAGTATCACAAGGATCCATCCCATTGAGATGGCTGGAAGCTCGATGACATTTCCATATAATGTGAAAAGCACTCGGAAAACACCATATAAACCTGCTTGTGTGGTGCCAATAAGGACCAGTGAAACCGATGCTGGTGCTCTGCTATATGCATCAGGTAGCCACATGTGCATCGGGACGATACCACCTTTCATTGCAAGTGCTGCCAGGAGTAATACCAATGCGATCTTATCGACAAAGGAGAAGGTGATACTATCCGCGAGTTTCGCGATGTTCAATGCATCATATTGTCCATAGAGCAATGCGATAGCCATCAAGACGAACAATGCGCCGATGGTGCTGACGACGATGTATTTGAACCCTGCTTCAACGGACCGTGCCTTGTTCACATAATATGCTATCAGTGCACAACTTGAAATCGATGTGATCTCAAGGAATACAAAGAAGTTGAACAAATCTCCTGTGAGGACCATTCCAAGCATACCAACAGTGAGTAAAAGCAGTAATGCATAGTATTTGTCCAGACCTGTGTTCTTTTCCATAAATGCCCACGAGTAGATCGCTGCTGCAAATGAGAGGATGATGCCTATCATTGCCATGAAGATGCTTAGAGCATCGATTTCAAAGAGGATTCGGACAACTGTTTCCTTCCCAATATAGGGTGTTGTTGATCCGAACACATATGTGATTGGTCCAGATGCAAACACTTCTTGTGCAAGAATGAGAACGAGGATACCAGTGATACCAAGGATGATGATAACAAAGATATTTCTGAGTTTATCGTTCACTCTTCCTATGAGTGGTGTGAGAAAAGCGCCAAGCAAAGGAATTGCGATGAGTAATGCAGGAGTATGCAGGATGAGTTGATCAAACATGTTCATTGATCATCACCTCCAAGTTTTCGGACGTCAAGGGTTCCATGATGGCGGTAGATATGAATTGCTAAAGAGAGCATCAATGCGGTGACTGCGACACCTATGACAATGCTTGTTAGTGTCAACGCTTGAGGAATAGGGTATGCCATGATACCTCCAGGTGAGCTCGTCCAGATGGGTGCGATGCTTCCCTCTCTATATCCAAGTGTGATAAGAAACAGATTCACACCGGATTCGATAAGCGTTATTCCTATGATGATCTTGATGATATTTTTTCTAAATAGCACTGCGTAAAGACCGATAACGATCAATCCAACTACTGCAAGATAAGGGATATTCGCGATCATGTGCTTTCCTCCTTGTTAGAAATTGCAAGAGCCATCACAAACACAATGGCAAAAAGCCCAGCAATGACCTTTAAACCTACAGCAAAGTTCATCAATGGAAGAGTACCACCGGTGTTGATATCTGCTGCACCAGCAAGGGGGATTCCTCCGAAGAGGAAGTTTGTTCCTGCTAAAAAGTTACTAAAGAACACACCACCAAAGAATATGCCAAGGAATGCAACAGTTATGAACCCAAGTGCTCCAACGCTTTCCAAAAGAGAGAGGTCATGTTCTTTGACCTTTGTTGAAACCCATTTTGAACCATAGGCAACAAGGATCAATGCAAGACCTGATGCGACAACAGCACCTCCTTGGAATCCTCCACCGGGTGTGAGATGCCCATGGGCAATGACATATAAGCCAAATATCATGATAAATGGGAACGTGATGTTTGCTATTGTTTTCACGATTTTAGACAATCCGTTCATTGTTTTAACCTCCGAAATATCATGATAACCCCTGCAACAGCAGTGAACAAGACAGTTGCTTCTCCAAGGGTATCGAATCCTCTGTAATCAAAGACGACTGAGGTGACACCATTATTAGCACCCGTCTCCTCAACGGTGTTATCAATAACATATTGGTCCATCGCTGACGCATTTGGATCTCCAAAAGGATGGATAAGAAGCATGCTGAACACAAGAAATACTGTTACAATTGTGAGGAATCCAACGGCTGCGTAATCTCGTTTCGTCATCATCTTCTTACACCTCCTCCTCCTCTATACGTTTCGTTCCCTTGATCGCAAGGACTAGGATTGCTGTGGTTAAACAAGCTCCGACACCTGCTTCCGCAATAGCGACATCAGGTGCCTGTAAAATGTAGAATTCCAGTGATAAGAGTAGGCTCATCGCAGCAACAGCTATTGCTGATGCAAGAAGGTCCTTTAATAAGACGGCAATGACCGAGCTTATGATGATAAGAACGGGGAGAATAATGTGAATTGCTTCCAATATCATGCTGTTTCCTCCGTTTCTTTTTTCTCTATTTTTTTTGGTTTTGTTTGTAGTTCATCAATGACTGCATCCACCGGCATAACACCACTTCTGTGGGCTGCTCGAGCGATCGCATGCGCTCCTGTTGGGTTTGTCACAAGAATTGCAACAAGTGCTGCAAAGCTATGAATTGTAAGGACCGATCCATTGGCATCTCCTAAATACCATGTTTTCAAACCTAGAATGATAACTGAGCCGATGATGAAGATGGACCCAAAGGTCGTGCATTTCGTTCCCGCGTGTAGTCTTGTGTATACATCAGGGAATCTGAGAAGTCCGACACCTGCTAAAAGATTAAAGAAAACACCAACTGCAAGAAGGATGTAGATGATCCATGTAAGTATCAGACTTATCATTAGTAGTCGCCTCCTTGGAGATATTTCGCGATGAACAAGGTGGAAACAAAAGATAAGAGCGCATAAACGATGGCCACATCTATATAGATGACCTCTTGGAATGCTGCACCAAAGATTACCATGGCAACGATGATAATGGTGTTGATCGTATCAAGCCCAACGATCCTATCAGGTGCGGTTGGTCCTTTTACAATCCGAATCACCGCCATAATGACGCTTAAGAACAACACTAAGAGGACAATAAAATAATCCATTGAAAGCTCGATCATTCTGCAATCCTCCTTATCCATTTAGGAAAGTTGCTGCAAACATATTTACAGTCAACGGGTTTCTTTTTTAAAGCTTCATCATCAACGTTGATCCAATGAATGTACAGTTCATTTGTATCTTCGTCAATGTCAACACTTAACGTCCCTGGCGTGAGCGTGATTGAATTGGCAAGCATGGTTATCCCTAGATCTGTCTTAAGATCCGGGTTGATTTTTACAATGCCTGGTCTGATCTTTCCAGTGATCACACGGTAGGCAACATCAATGTTTGCCTTTGCCAAAGCGATAAAGAATGGTCCAATGAGATATCCTAGAAAGAGTATCCATCGAACTGGGTTTAACATTCGATTATCTTCTTTGACGAATAATCCTTGTGTTATGAAACCGGTGATCAAGGAGAGAATGAGCCCGATGAGTATTTCTTCGATGCTCCATAGTCCAAGTAAGGAACCACTGCCCGTTGTCAACAGAAGGTAAGTGATGAAACTTATAATCGTGGTTATGACAAACGCAATCATGGTCTTTTTCCCCTTTTCACTTCCTTGATTGTTTTGGTCATGGTAATTTACTTACTTTTTAAAAGGTTATGGTTTTAATTAATATACTATTATCGTCGAGAATTGTATATGTTTTGTTGCGTTATGTGAGCTGGAAAACATTTAAAATAAACAGGTGTGTTTCGTTGTGAGTGTGTGATAGGTATGGAGGTTAAACTTCTTGGTGTGACACCGAATCCTGAACGAGTGCCAGCTCTCGCTGCTAAACTGACCCATAGTAACTCTGGAGTTGATGAGCTTGAGAAAAGTAATGATAAAGAGCTTTCTGCGATTTTGAAACAGGTGATGAATCTTGGTCATACAAGTGTGATAGAACATACGAGTTTCACATTTGGTATTAGTAATGTAAGCCGTTCGTTGACCCATCAACTTGTTCGTCATCGGATTGCTAGTTATGCCCAACAAAGCCAGAGGTATGTGAATCTTATCGAACCTGTTTTTGTCACGCCGCCGACCATCAAGAAGAATCCGGAGATGAAGAACGCCTATGAAGAAACAATGCAAAGGATTTGGACTCAGTATAATAAACTTCTTGAACTAGGAATTCCCGCGGAGGATGCACGATATGTTCTCCCAAATGCTGCTTGTACGAATATCATTGTGACGATGAATGCTCGCAGTCTTTTGAACTTCTTTGAACTTCGTTGTTGTCTTCATGCACAGTGGGAGATTCGAACATTAGCAAATAAAATGCTTGCTATCGTGAAAAAAGAGGCACCAGCTATCTTTTCAAATGCGGGGCCTGCCTGTAAAACAAAAGGGTTTTGCCCTGAGAATAGACCTGATTGTAAATGGTATCCTAAGTGATGTTTTATGGATCGGCCGAAGGTCATTATAAACTGTGCGATGTCTGCTGATGGGAAGATCGCTCTTCCAAATAGAAGACAGATGCGTATCTCTTCAGAAGAGGATATGGGACGTGTCTTTCGATTGCGCAATGAATGTGATGGTATTCTTGTTGGTATTGGTGCTGTTCTTGCTGATGATCCGAAGTTAACGGTCAAAGAGAAGTATGTTAAGAATCCGAAACATCCTATTCGGGTGGTACTTGATACCCATGCAAGGACCCCATATGGTGCATTGGTAGTGAATAATGTCGCTCAGACCTTCATCTTTATCGGAGAAAATGAAACATTTAAAGATCGTTTTGATGAGAATGTACGAGTCATTCCTTCAAAGGTCGATGGGATGGGACATATCGATCTTTCTTTTGTATTAGAAACATTGTATCATGGGGGGCTTACGTCTCTTCTTGTTGAAGGAGGGGGAACGGTCATTTGGAGTTTTCTCAAACAGGGATTGTTCGATGACCTCTTTGTCTATATAGGGCCATTAGTGATTGGTGGAAAGAACACTCCTACGATGGCAGATGGAAAGGGTGCTTCATCAGGAGATGATGTGAGAAAATTGAGATTGGTGGGTACTCAACGAATGGGTGAGGGTGTTCTCCTTCATTATAATCCTTATTGAATGAGATGCAAAAGAGCATTAAACCTTGGGATGATATGTATATTGATGAGATTCTTGTGTGATCAGATGCTCGGGCGTCTTGCACGATGGCTTCGATTCCTTGGATTTGACACGTTTTATGCGAACAATGAGATGGCTGATGATGAGCTGCTTGAGATCGCGAAAAGAGAAGAACGTGTTCTTATCACCCGGGATAAAGAGCTTGTTTTCCGCTGTCGCAAACATTTGATCCCATTTATTCATATTCAAACAGATAACATCGATGAGCAACTTCTATTTACAGTGCGGAATTCAGATGCGGTTATTCGTGATCAGGATATTTTCTCTCGCTGTTCTGAATGTAATGCTCTTTTGGAAAAAATTTGGAAGGAATCTGTCCAGCAAAAGATTCCGGAGAGGGTGTTCGAACAGCATGATGATTTCTTATGGTGTCCTCAATGCCAGAAAATATATTGGGCTGGGACTCATACGGATAAGATCATGGAAAAAATTACTTCGTTGAAGAAATCTTTAGGCTAATATGGTTTTACATCAGCATTCGGACTATTTGGGCATGAGGGATGCCTTGGATGTGTATGATACAATTGGGGTCGATGAGTCCCATTTTTATCGCACATTGGACTGCTTTTTTACCCACAAGATTTGCTATGGTTGCGATTTCCAGGTATCCTTTCAGTGTTTCGATTGTTATACGTTTTCCGTCATAGAATTGGTGGCATACATCCAGATGGAATTTCCCTTCTGAAAATGTTTTCCCAAGAAGTTCTTCATCGCATGCGCCGATGAGGATGTCTCTGCCCTGATTGTAAACTTTGATACTGATCATACCATGTTTCGTCCTTAGATTTCTATGTAATCATTTTTTTTCGACGTTTATATGGTTTTCGTCAAAATCAAAGAAAATGATCGTTTTCATACTATACGTTTTCAATTCTTTTGTTTGTTATTTTTAAAAATATGGTAGTTGTTTAGCTAATCTGTTATTCTCCTTTGATAAAATAGAAAAATCCTTCAGCTATGAGTGTCTTACA